>CATGXW010000047.1 GCA_949542085.1 uncultured Alphaproteobacteria bacterium | reverse complement strand
GGCTGGCACCGACACCGACAAACATCTCAACAAAATCCGAACCGGAAATCGAGAAGAACGGCACATCGGCCTCACCGGCAACGGCGCGAGCCAACAATGTTTTACCGGTCCCCGGAGGTCCAACCATCAACACACCTTTCGGGATTTTACCGCCAAGCCTCTGAAACTTTCCCGGATCTTTCAAAAAGTCAATAATCTCTTCCAATTCCTGTTTTGCCTCATCCGCTCCGGCCACGTCTTGAAACGTCACTTTTTTAGTGTTTTCAATCAAACGGGCGCGCGATTTTCCAAAACTCATCGCTTTGTTGTTTCCGGAATTAGCCTGACGCATAAAGAAAATCCAAACCCCGATCAGCAAAATCATCGGAAACCATGAAATCAACACACCCCACAAAGTATTCGAGGTTGTATCCTCCGGACGCGCGGTAACTTTGACATCATGCTTGCGCAACAATTCAATCATGTTCGGATCAAACGGCGCATAGGTATAAAAACGTTTACCGTCAACAAAAGTACCACTGATAACGGCACCTTCGATTGTCACCTCGGAAACCTTTTTTCCCTCGACATGATCCAAAAACTCGGAAAACGCCAAATTGTCGGCATTAGCTCTTTCCGGATTGCCGGAAAGCATATTCATTGCTCCGGACAAAATGACAATAGCCAACAACCATACCAGTAAATTTCGCCCTGTTCTCATCCTGTTTCCTCTTCTGATTTTAACTACCCATCATATATAGGATTTTTCTTTCCAAAACTCAAGTCTGAATACATCTTCTCCAGAGATTGTTTCAAAAAAAAGATGGCTGAAACCTCAACCATCTTTCTTTCAAACAAAACAGCTAAAAACTATTTTGCGGCATCAATTTCTTTTTGAATAACAGCTTCATCCAAAGTCTGAACAACTTTGCCGTTCAAAACCAATGTCGGAACGCCGTTAACTTGGATTTTGCCAGCCAATTCTGAAGTTTCGTTCAAAGTATTCTTAACCAAATCAGAATTCATATCAGCTTTCAATTTTTCCAAATCCAAACCGTTAGCAACAGCCAATTCATCAATCTTAGCTTCTGTCAACGGACCTTTGTTTTCAAACATTGCTGTATACATTTCAGCATATTTGCCCTGATTCTTGGCAGCCAAAGCAGCTTTAGCGGCATAAGAAGAAACAGGAGAAACGAAAGTCAAAGACTTGGCAACAACTTTAACATCCGGATTCTTAGCGGCAATAGCTTTGATAGCCGGATAAATTCTGTGGCAGTAACCGCAAGAGAAGTCAAAGAATTCAACCAAAACGATTTTACCGTCCGGATTGGCAATAACACCGTCATTCGGATTATTGTTCAAAGCTTCACTGTTTTCTTCGATCATCTGCTGAGCTTTTTTCTGAGCGTCTTCTCTCATTTTTTGCTCATAGTTCTGCATAGCGTTAATAACCAATTCAGGTTTTTCATTCAAAACTTCTTCAACATTAGCAGATTTTTTGTTGCAGCAGATCAGGCACATAACCAAAGCGATAACAGCAACAACCAAAGCTGCCAATGAAGTATAAACAGCATTAATTTTATTCATTTTACACATTCCTCGAGTAATGATTTATAATAAACAGATATAATCTAGACAATATGTTCAGGATTTACAAGCTTAAAATTATATTTATTATGGAATAATCATAAAAAGAATAAATCATTTTTTCATAATTTCCCTGCTACAATATCCTTTAAATTTAAGCAACGAGGAATGAATTATGTTTCACATCAATATATCACTTTTTTCACAAACCAAAGCGTTGGAAAACAAAATTGACCTGTTTCATGACAAATTGCTTGATGCGGCAATGACTTTCAAAAAAGCCGTCCGCGTTTATCTTACGGAACAACGCAGCACCGAATACCGGCAATTGTCCAAACAAATAAAGCAAATTGAACACGACGCCGACAATCTGCGCCGCGATATCGAAAACAATCTTTATTCCCAAAACCTTATCCCCGACTTGCGGGCGGATGTTTTGCAATTCGATGAAGTTTCATATAAATTTTATATTGAACGACCGGAAATCACTTCCGAATATCACATGCGCATAAACGAACTTTGCGACCTTTCAGCCGAATGCGCCGAAAACATGGCAAAAGCCTCGCGCGCGTTTTTCAGAGATTTAAGCTCCGTCAGAGACTACTCGCAAAAAGTCTACTTCATTGAACATGAGTCTGACCTGAGCGCCGGTCATCTGCGGGAAGCAATTTTCGATTCGGATCTCCCTTTGGCCAACAAACTACAACTCAGCGATTTCATTAATGACATTGCCGACATTGCCGATATTGCCGAGGACTTTATCGACGAACTTCTCATTTTCACAATCAAACGGGATATCTAATGGACTTGACATTCTTTTTATTCTTAAGCTCGGGCTTGTTTCTCGGTTGGTCATTAGGAGCCAATGACGCTTCCAACATTTTCGGAACCGCCGTCGGCACCAAGATGGTCAAATTCAAAACCGCGGCCATCATCGCCGCAATCTTTATTATCATCGGCGCCGTTCACGCCGGTTCGGGAGCCTCACAAACATTAGGCGAGCTTGGAAGCATCAACACTCTTCCCGGCGCCTTCATGTCTGCCTTGGCGGCAGCTCTGACAATTTTCTGGATTGTCCGCTCCTCCATTCCGACATCCACATCGCAAGCCATTGTCGGAGCCATTATCGGCTGGAACTTCTTTGCCTCCAAACCGACTGACTTATCTCTGGTCACCCAAATCGTCAGCACTTGGGTTTTCTGTCCGATTCTTTCCGGTTCCATCGCCGTTTGTCTTTACTGGAGCATAAAAAAAATTCTGCGCAAATCCAGACTTCACCTCATCAGACAGGATTGTTACACCCGCATTGGACTGATCCTTGCCGGCGCTTTCGGTGCCTACGCCCTCGGAGCAAACAATATTGCAAATGTCATGGGCGTGTTTGTGCCATCCAGCCCCCTGAAAGAAGCAACACTCCCTTGGGGATTTCATCTGTCCTCCACTCAGGTTTTATTCCTCATCGGCGGCATTGCCATCGGTGTTGGGGTGATCACCTATTCGCAAAAAATTATGAACACAGTCGGCAACAATCTGATGAAAATGTCTCCGCTTATTGCTTGGGTTGTCGTCGTTTCCCAATCATTGGTTTTGTTCCTGTTCGCTTCTCAGGGATTGCGAAATTTTCTACTGTCCTACAACCTGCCGGCTTTACCGCTGGTTCCGGTCTCCAGTTCTCAGGCAGTTATCGGTGCCGTTATGGGAATTGGGCTGGCCAAAGGCGGACGAACTCTTAACTGGACACTCATCGGAAAAATCATCGTCAGTTGGATCAGCACCCCGATTATCGCGGCCATAATCTGTTACATTTCACTGTTCTTCCTGCAAAATGTCTTCGGACAAACAGTCTACTTGCCATAGGAGGCTTCGATGAAAGTAACGATTATCGCCATCGGCAAATGCAAAAAAAACTCTCCTGAAGCCGCAATCATCAATGAATATGCCAAACGGTCATCATGGGACATCATTATTAAAGAGAAAGACAACTCCAATCAAGAAGACGAAGCAAAATTCCTCCAAGCCTCAATCCCTCACAACGCCAAAGTGATTGTGCTGGACGAACGTGGCGAAAATTTAAAATCCCTTGAATTAGCCAATAAAATAAAAAACTGGCAACTGAACGGATGCTCGGAAATATGTTTTCTGATTGGCGGCGCGGACGGGCATTTGCAAAGCACCAGAGATAAGGCCGATTTAATCCTGTCTTTCGGAAAGATGACGCTCCCTCACATGCTGATGCGCGCAGTTCTCTGCGAACAAATTTATCGTCAGCAAACCATCATCAGCGGACACCCTTATCATCGCGAATAAAGTTGACACGCTTTGTCTGATTCGCTAAATTAGCGCTGAAAATAAATATTTTAATAATTATTATGAAACACTTTTTCAAAAAGCTGCTGAATAAATTGCAGCCGCATGTACAACAAAAGGAAAAAACGTTTTTCCTTTCTCTGGTAGGCAAACTTTCCAAACCGGCAACCAGCCCCGATGACTTGATGCATTTTTGCGCAATTTATCTGTGTGCGCAAACATTCACCCCTCAACAGGTATCAACGAAAGACATCAAAACAATGTGGCTGGGAACAGATAAAGACAACGCCAAAAAGGCTTTTGTTTTCCACAATACTTATATCGTATTCATCGGAGAACAAAACGTCTATCAAACAAATGTTTCAAAATGCCCTTTTCGAAAAAACGCCTGATAAAATACTTCGATTCAAAAAACCCCGCTTCTTCGGAAACGGGGTTTTATCTTATTTGCCGCTCTGACGAACTTCAGCCAAAGCCGACCACATTTTTTCAATGGAATAAAACTCCCTCACTTCAGGCTTAAAGATATGAACAATCACATCAAAAGCGTCTATCAAAACCCAATCGGCTTTTTCGGCACCCTCAACAACGGACTTATAACCGGCGGCTTTTAACTTCATCTCTATCTGATCGGCCAATGACGCGACATGGCGTTGCGAGGTACCGCTGGCCACCACCATATAATTGGCAATAGAGGTTTTACCCTGCAAATCCATAATGACGATATCATTCGCCTTACCGTCTTCCAACGAGGTATTGATGATATCTAAAATCTGTTCTGCAACATCTTTTTCAACAACTGTTTTCTTAGCCACGTTATCACTCCTGTTTAATCTAATGGCGACCACGGCTTGGATACGACTTCAACTTCCGCAGCCTCTGGTTCATTGCTATTTTTTCTCTCTCTGGTTATATATTTATTGACCGCGACAAGACAATCAAAAATTCCCTGTTTGGCAATCGCTGACATCACATAAACTTTCTTTCCGCACGCTTTTTCCAATGCGGCTTGTTTTTTATTGACTTCATCTTGCGGCAAAGCGTCGCATTTATTAAGCACCACAACTTCCGGCTTATTTTTCAAATTATCGTTATACAATTCCAATTCACGACGTATATCTTTATAAGCCTTGACCACATCCTCTGAAGTCGCATCAATCAAATGCAAAAAAGCCGAGCATCGTTCAACATGCTTTAAGAAACGATCACCCAAACCAACCCCTTCATGAGCGCCTTCAATCAGCCCTGGAATATCGGCCAAAACCATCTCATAGCCATCAACCCATGCCACTCCCAAATTAGGATGCAATGTTGTAAAAGGATAATCGGCAATCTTCGGACGAGCTTTGGTAACAACCGACAAAAATGTGGACTTTCCGGCGTTGGGCATTCCGATTAAACCAACATCGGCAATAACTTTCAAACGCAACCACACCCACTTTTCTTCTCCGGGCCATCCCGGTTCGGCATAACGAGGTGCCTGATTGGTCGAAGACTTAAACTGCTCGTTTCCACGGCCGCCGTCACCACCCTTGGCAATCAAAAAACGCTGCCCCGGCTCAATCATGTCAACAATCAAAGTCTCCTGATCTTCAGCCAAAACCTCGGTACCGATAGGAACTTTAATAACAATATCTTCCCCCTTGGCTCCCGTTTTTTGAGATCCCTTTCCGCCCTCGCCGCGCGGCGCTTTAAAATGTTGCGCATAGCGAAAATCAATCAATGTGTTCAAATTAGGAACAGCCTCGATATACACATTGCCGCCTTTACCACCGTCTCCGCCGTTCGGACCGCCAAACTCAATATATTTTTCACGCCGGAACGAAACACACCCCGGTCCGCCGTCGCCTGATTTAATAAATATCTTTGCCTGATCCAAAAACTTCATTGTATTATCTTTTCAAAGGATTGTTCTAATTCAAACTTACTTAATCTGTTTTATTGAAAAGTAAAGGGGATGCCCAAACACCCCCTTCAAACTTCGATTTTTTCTTTGCGGGATTACTCTGCAACAACCGAAACGATTGTCCGGCCAGCCCGTTTAGAAAACTGAACCTTACCTTCGGCAACAGCGAAGATTGTGTGGTCTTTGCCCATTCCGACATTAGCACCCGGATGATACTGAGTACCACGTTGACGGATAATAATGTTTCCCGGAATAACGCTCTGTCCACCAGATTTTTTCAAACCCAAACGGCGTCCGATGGAGTCGCGTCCGTTATTGGAGCTACCGCCTGATTTCTTATGTGCCATGACTTATTCTCCTTAAACTCTGTTATTTGCCGCAAACATCAGTAATTTTTACTAATGTGATTGATTGTCTGTGGCCGTTTTTACGACGATAGTTTTGTCTTCTTTTCTTTTTGAAAACGATAACTTTAGCATCGCGAGCCTGTTTCAAAACAGTCGCTTTAACACTAGCGCCGGCAACCAACGGAGTACCGACTGTATCACCCAAAGCCAAAACTTCGTTGAATACAACTTCTTTACCTTCTTCACCGGCAATTTTTTCAATTTTCAGAACATCACCAGATGCTACTCTGTATTGTTTTCCGCCGGTTTTAATTACTGCGTACATTTTTTCACCTTTAT
>CATGXW010000046.1 GCA_949542085.1 uncultured Alphaproteobacteria bacterium | reverse complement strand
AAACATCATAGCGTTCGGTCAATCTCGGGTTTCCTCTGTCACTGGCAAAAATAAACTGAGCCAGATCATTGGTTCCGATAGAAATAAAATCCGCTTGTTCCAAAATAGCATCCAGCTGAAAAATGACGGAGGGAACCTCAATCATCAGGCCGACATTAACTTTTTTTGGGGTAGGGGAACCGCGTCGTTTTTCTTTTTCCAGCTCCAGCAAAAGCGTTTCTTTCGCTTCGATGAACTCGGCATAATTGGCAATCATGGGGAACATGACGTTTAGCTCTTTTCCGGCGGCAGCTCTCAGAAATGCTCGCATTTGTTTGCGTAGAATGGCCCGACGATCCAAGGTAATGCGAATGGAACGCCAGCCGATGGCGGGGTTTTCCTCGCCGGCGTTACTCCAGTACGGCAAGAGTTTGTCCGAGCCGACATCAAGGCTGCGGAAAATAACTTTTTTATTGCCGGCTCGGTCCATCAGTTCTTTATAATATTCCACCTGCTGGTTAACGTCAGGCATTTGTTCCGATGACATAAACGGAATTTCTGTGCGGTACAGCCCGATTCCCTCGCAATTTGTCGTTTCAATATAGTCCAAATCAAAGAGCAGTCCAACGTTGATGTAGAGATTAATTTTAGTGCCGTCTTTTGTTTTGGACGGGAGTTTGCGCAATTCAGCCAGCTTGGCCTGCAGCTTTTCTTTTTCGGCAATCTTGGCTTTGATTTTGTCTTGAACCTGTGCGGACGGACGATTGTAAACATAGCCTTCATTGCCGTCAATTGCCAGCAGTTCTCCGTTTTTTATTTCGTTGAAGATGCCTTTGATTTTGGCGACGACCGGAATTCCCAACGCCTTGGCGACAATGGCGACATGCATTGTCGGAGTCCCGTCCTCAATAATCAACCCGCGGATTTTTTTGTAATCATAATCCATCAGGTCGGCCGGTCCCATGCTCATTGCGACAACAATAATATCATCACTGTCTACGGAAGCGGATGTCTTGTTGTCTCCGCTGAGATAGCCCAAAAGACGATCCGTCACGTCCCGCAAGTCATGCAAACGTTCCTTAAGATAAGCGTCGTTTGTTCCCGACAAACGATTCCACATGTCTTCATAAGCTCGTTCAGCCGCCGCTTCTGCGGTCAAGCCGCTTTGAACATTGTCGGCAATTTTCTGATACCATCCCTTGTCTCTGGCAAACATCCTGTATGCGTCCAGAATATCAACATGTTCACCGATGCCGATTTTAGTGGTGTTGAATTTCTCATCCAAGTCGGCGTTCATTTTTTTGTGGGCGGTTTCCAACTTGCGCAGTTCTTTTTCTTTGTCATCGGCAAAAAGTTTGGTCACGGCCTGACGGCGGCGATGAACCACGGCGCATCCCATGCCGTAACCCTTGCTGAGGCTGAGCCCTTTGTATCTTTCCCGTCCGGTTTGTCCGCGTTCTTTGTTTAGCGATTCTTTATAAGCGGTCATTTCATCCGAGGCGACAATTTCGCTGAGCACCATGGAAATTGTTTCAAGGATTTCCTTATCGGCCGGAGAATAGGTGTGTTTTTTCTTGTTTTGCAAGGCGATGACACCGATTGCTCTGTTCCAGCGAATGAGCGGAACACCGATAAAGGTTTTGTATTCATCTTCTTTTATTTCCGGCAACGGAGAATAAGCCGGATGCTTGGAAACATCGGAAATCGCCAGCGAACATTGATTTTGCGCAACGGTACCGACAAGACCTTGCCCGACCCTGAAAGAAATTTTGTGGCTGAAATCTTCCGGATATCCATAGGCGGCAAAAAGTTCAAGATAGCAGTCATCCGTCATCAGATAACATGCGCCGGCATCGGCGTCGGTTTGCTGCACGATCATGGTTATGATTTTATTGAGCTTGGCTGAAACATCGTCTTGCCCTTCGGTAATTTGCCTGAGTTGGCGAAGAAGTTCCATCGCTTTATTGATCACCGGTGATTTCATACTTTTGCCCATCAGCTGATTTTAATCTTGCGCTTTCACGTATAGTCTTTATATTTAACCGCATCAGGTAAAAACTTAATTAAAAAAAGGAAGAAAAATGGCAAATTTATATAAACGCGGCGATAAGGACAGCCGCCCATGGGGAACATGGGAAGTTCTGGAAACCGGTGAGACATATTGCGTTAAGAAAATTCGCGTTACGCCGGGGAATATCCTTTCTCTGCAATCACATAATTTTCGCTCCGAACATTGGATTATCGTCGAAGGCGAGGCTGTTGTAACATTAGGTGAAGACAAGATTGTCAAGAAAGCGGGAGAAAACGCCTATATTCCTGTCACGGTTAAACACCGCATCCAAAACAACACCGATAAAGACATGGTTTTTATTGAAGTTCAATACGGCGAAAATCTGGATGAAAACGACATCATCCGTTATGAAGACTCTTACGGTCGCGTGAAGTAGGTTTACTTTATACGATATATTTTCTTGACAGGGTTTTGTATTCTTCGGTTCCGGCCTTTTGCATCCATTCAAAAAAGACCATTTCTGAAGAAACGATGTCAATTCCGTGTCGCATCATCCGCTGATAGGCGATAACCACCTGCAGCGGATTTCTTGATGAGCAGGCGTCCGATACTACAAACACGTCAAAACCGGCGTCTTTGAGGTCGATCGCTGTTTGCAAAACACAAATATGCGCTTCAATACCGGCAATGATGATTTGCTTTTTTCCCGTCGAACGAATGCTTGCGGCCAAGGCATCGTTTTTCAGGCAGGAAAATTCACTTTTTTCCAGATAGACAGTGTCTTCGCCGGCTTCTTGTCGAATGTCAATCATGGTTTGTCCCAATCCCTTGGGGTATTGTTCCGTAATCAGGAACGGCACATTCAGGGCTTTGGCAATTCCGGTCAGGCGAGAGCAGTTTGTAATCACTTCGCGCGGGCTGTCCATTGCCGGAGCTAAACGTTCCTGAACATCAATAATCAGCAAAAGAGAATTATCACGGCTTATCAACATTGTGTTTTACCTTTTGGAATGGGGTTGACTATCTTTCATAAAATAAATAATATCTAAAAAAAATAAATTAACCATATAAAACAGAAGAAATACCATGACTTTTTTAGAACTCGGCTTAAGCAGCCACACCATTCGCGCCATTGAAGAGTTCGGCATTGCCGAGCCGACCACTGTGCAGTCAGATGTCATTCCCTCGATTCTTGAGGGAAAAGACGTGTTTACAATCGCACCGCAGGGATGTGGCAAAACCATGTCATATGTTTTTCCGTTGGTTGACATCATCAGCACCAAGGGAGCGCAAAATATCCTGATTATCACGCCCAATTCTGAACAATCTGTCATGACATCAGATCGCTTGGCGATTTTTAACAAATATCATGAGATTAACGGTGCTGCAATCAAAGACGGTGAAGAAGATATTGATAATGAAGCCAATGTTATTATCGGTTCGCCCGACTTGCTGCTTGAGATTGCTGAAAATGGCAAGATTGACTTGTCAAAAACCAATATTCTTGTTGTTGATGACATTAACCTGATAAAAAAGAACAAACAACTGGAAAATTTGGAAAAAGTTTTGGCGTTATTGCCGGCTGAAAAACAAAATATTGTTTACACCAACCGCCGTTCTAAGGAAACACAGGAAATCTTGGAAAAGATTTTGAAAGCACCGGAAGAAATTAAGGTTGATAAAGCCAAGGAGCAGGAGGCTGAGTTGAATGCTCAGGCCAATAAGCGCAAGCCTCAAAACAAAGCGCAACCGACCCAAACATATATGACGGTTGTTGACAAAGAGGCCGTTGAGTTGGCGAAGAAAAATAAAGCCTTTGGCGGACGTGCGCCTGAGTTTATTTTCATTAAAGGCATCTTGGCCGAAAACGAAGAATAGTAACGTTTGTGCTTCATAATAAACAATTCTGAAAGGCCTTGGATATTTCCAAGACCTTTCTGTGTTGCGAGGAATACGCTTATTTCATCTTATTAAAGTCACATTCACATACGGCACCGGCAACCGTGAATGGAGCATAAGGAGGGATTTCCACCTGTTTCTTTCCATTGCTGTCACCGCGTTCTCCGGAATCATACAAACATTTGCATATTTTTGAACAGCTTGAATAATAGTAACATGCTGCTGGCTTGCTGCCTTTGGGGCCGGTGTCGGTTCCTCCTTTTGTACATCCGGTGATAATATTGTTGCTGTCCCATGAGGGGGAGTATCCAGATTGGCAGCTATCTATTCTTTTTTTAGGACTATGATAGCCACAGGTTGAACAATTCGCACCGGTAGGGCACTCATCCAGTGTGTGAAAAAGACAGCTGACACCGTGTACAAAATCGATAACCGGACGGACAAAATAACCCATGTCAAAGCCTACATCGGCGTCACATCTAGCAGCAATATTGGTAGAAAGTTGCTGATATTTAGGTCTATAAGCTGCGCCACCGGCTCCGTTAACTAAGCTTGAAGTCCAATATCTTCCTCTGGCATCGTGATCTTGTTCCGTTGTCGTTCCTCCATCAGCAGAGGTCTGTAATTTGTTACCTGCTCCCGAAGTATCCAATCGGTATTGAAACCATTGGAACTCTGTATAGCCGTTATCTTTAGGATGAATTAATATCTCCCAGTCTTCTTCACTCGGTAAATACCACTCACCGGGTAATGTTTTTTTATCAGCATCAAATTTGCGAATATAGTCGATAGCCGGACAAGAAACATTCTTTCTGTCACAAGTTTCAATATATATCTTTGTTTGCTCCTTGCCATCACTGCTCATTTCATCGAGAAAACCTGCGGCGGTTGTTTTTGCCAATTGATATCGTTCGCCAGTCATAGCTAATGCCTTTCCTCCGGGCATTGATTTGCTGGTTGCATATCCATCTTTATCTGGTTGGCCTACTTGTCCTTCTTTATATTGAAAGACAACGCCAATCACATTTTTATCTGATAACAAAGATGCAGAACAGGTTCTGTCTTCATATAAATAATCACCATATTCGCACTTTCCGCCTTTACGGACTTCTTTGCATTGATATTTTCCGCCAATCAATCTTTTGACGTAGCCGAGATCACACTTCCATCCGGTTTTTACCGTATAAGTATTATATCCCTCTTGGCAAGTTTCCTCAATATAAGTAGCGTTTTGGGGGATGGAAGTGACTGTATCAGTTTTTAAAGAACATTGTTTGACACATTGGCCATCAGGCATTCTGGTATAATCATCTATACACACACAGGCCGAATAATCATCGTTAAATTTTGAGTTTGGAACATTACAGGCGCAAATCTGATATGTGATGCCGCAACAGGTGGCGCTACTCACTCCACGCGAGTGGGTTATCGTATCACAAGAGAGCGCATAAGCCATATTACCGTTAGGTTTTTGATATTTAGAGCAATCTTCTGCGCATTCGGAAACATCCTTTACGCATGAATTTCCTTGAGGTTTATATCCTTTATTACACTCAAACGTATATCTCATGACTTTATCGGAACCGCAACCGGTGCTACATTCTGTTTTCTTAGTTGCATTGGCCGGAATTGTTGTTGCAGGATAGTTAGCTGCCGTACACTTTGTATCAATATTGTTACACTTGCACATGCAACAGTCCATGCCGTAAAAAGTTCCGGAACAGCTCAAATTCGGTTTGGTGCTGTTGCTGTCACAGGTTTTGACATTGGTACTGTAACCCGCAGGACAATTCTTCAGACAGTCGTAACACGTCGACTTTCCGTCTGATGCCAGCCCTACCGCCGTCAAAGTCTCTGATGAAGAACAAGTCTTTGCTCCGGATAAAAACTGACTGCTGCCCGAGCATGTAATTTCCTTGCAGGTATCGCCGCTTTTGTAATAGCCGCTCGGACAAGTACATTCCGTATAAAGCTCGATTTTGGAAGTTCTGCCTCCAGCCGCCAGCTGATACAGTCCTGTCCCCGGAAACGAACAAGAAGACCCGCCCACAGTCGCCGGAGATACACATTTTACAAAAGAGCGGTTGCCGATAACGGCTACCGCGTTCGGTTCTCCAAGATATTTGTATTGGCTGCCGCAGGTGCATTCCGTATACTTGTTTCCAAAAGAGCTGTGATAGCAATCTCTGCACACTTTTCCGCCAAAAGTGCATGTATAACTATTGCTATATGCATATTTATATTCATCAGGACATTTGCAGGAATCGCAGAAATCATAACAATTAAGTCCGGCAATAGGAGAAATGTTTTTAGCGCCCGGAGCCAGTATCGTACCGGAATGACATTGTGCAAGTTTTCCAAAATCATTGCATGACTTACAATCTTTATAACAAGTCAGGCCGTTAACGGGAACAACCTTTGTTCCGACGCCTCCGTTTGCGCATTGACTGACAAAGCCATAAGTAGCACATTTTCTGTCGTTCGCATCCTTGCCGCCGTCGTCAACCCGCCCGACACCATGGCTCTTGTTGTTGCCCAAATAATCGGGCAACCATGTGACTTTGGCAAGTTGATAACTCTCACCGGCAACG
>CATGXW010000045.1 GCA_949542085.1 uncultured Alphaproteobacteria bacterium | reverse complement strand
TGAGGGTTTGCAGGGCAGCTTCTTGCTGAACGAACCACTTGAGTGGTTTGAAGATGAACTTTAACATAGCTATAATAAGTGATATAAAAATTAGTTGTCACTTACTTTTATATCATAAAAATCCCTGTCGTTCAAGACAAAAAATGTACAAAAGTATGACGTTTTTATGACAATTGGCTTATAAATGCGATGATTTCATAAAAATCGGCGAATTTAAGCAGGGGCAGTGGTGCTGTCAATTTGTTACGGAGATACTCTTCGTTTATAAAATTGCCGTTGCCGAGAAGAAACGGCTGGATGCCGGCATTATAAGCGCAGTCGGTGTCTTGTTTGCTGTCACCGATGAGCCAGATATTTTGCGGGGTGATGGGGATGGTGGTGTTTTGCAGGGCGGTGAATACCGGTGCGGGACTGGGTTTGTTTTCGGAGGCATCTCTGTTGCCGAGGATTTTTTCAAATTGTATGTCAGGAAAGATTTTTCTTTGTTAGAGGTGATGTAGAGTTTTATTCTTTTTTTCAGGCAAAGTTTTAGAAAGTCAGAGGCACCTTCGTTAGGACGTACTTTAAGAAAGCAGTGAGCCTGATAATAGCTGAGATAATCTTGATATGCCGTTTCGGCGTCTTTACCGAAAAAATTGGGAAAGTTTTCTTTGAAAGATTTTGATGTATCCCGATATTTTTGTTTGGTGACTTCCCATGGCTCTTTGTTGTATTTTTGCAAAGTATGTTCAATAGCCTCTGACACGGCTTCACGTGTATGAGCTAACGTTTCGTCCCAATCAAAAAGGATGGCTTGCGGGAGTATCATTAAATCGGCATTTGCATGATGGTGTTGTAGGCTTTGATTGCGGTATCGCGGACGGCAACAACGGTTTCTAGAGCGCTTTCGGCATTAGAGACTGCCAAGACAACATCTTGGATATCGGCTTTGCCTTGGATGCCTTGAATGGTCATTTGTTCGCTTTGTTTGTGCAAGGCGGTGGTGTCTTCAATAGCGGATTTGACCATGTCACCGAATCCGGCGGTGGGATTAACAACTTCTTGCTCAACTTTTTGTGTTTGGGCGCCGATACGTCCCAGAGCTTGTTGGTAAGCGTTTAATGCGTTGGAGATGTTGCTGATCATTCATTTATCCTCTTTATTTTAATATGTCCAAAACACTGGCGTTCATTTCGCGCGCGGTTTTTAACATGTTCATATTGGCATCATAGGCGCGTTGCGCTTCTTTCATGTCCATCATTTCCACCAAAGGATTGACGTTGGGTAGGGAAATATAGCCCAGAGCATCGGCGCTCGGATGGTTGGGGGCATATTTTTTTTCAAACTGAGACATGTCTTTGACAATTTTATCAACACGAACCATTTCGGCACCGGTTGTTGCGTCAACATAATTTTGGAAGCTGACAACTTGACGGCGATAGGGTTCTCCGCCTTTTTCCGTCGAGACTGATTCCGCATTGGCCATGTTTTGGGCAATGACTTTCAGACGCTCAGCCTGCACTTTCATTCCGGAAGCGGCGATATCGGCACTGATTGTGAGGTTTCCTGACATTGACGACTTCCTTTTTATGTGTTGATTTTGGTGTTGGCGATTTGCAGCAGGGTTTTGTATTTGTTGTAGATGGTAATCATCTTTTTGTATTCACTGCTGGTTTTACTGGCTTCGTTCATCTGCTCTTCCAGAATAACGCCGTTGCCGTCAATGGTCAGGGCAGAATCGACCGGAGGGGTATAAATCTGCATTTCCTTTTTAAAGGAATTTCCGGTTAAGTGTTTGGGGTTGGTGGTGTTCATCGGAAGATTGGCAACCACGTGTTTGCTGAATTCTGGTTTGGTAATATCTTTGGGAAGATATCCCGGTGTGCTGGCATTGGCAATATTGCCGGACTTTTTCTCTGGCCGACAGATATTCCATATTTTTTTGCGCCAATCCGAAAACGGAAAGATTTGCTAAATCCATAACTTTATTCCCCAAAAACCGTATGTCCCCACATGCGGTAAACATGCAAAAAACGTGCCGTTTAAAAACACTTGCCAAGCACTGTAAAAGTTATTAAGTTTAAGCAAGGAAAACAGCGAGGTCTTCATGTCTGATAACAATCATAGCGAAAGCGCGTCTAAAAACAAGAATGCTTTAGGCTTTTCCACAGATTATGCCGTGGCATTGGGGTATGAAAAGGATAAACATAACGCGCCCACGGTTTTGGCCAAAGGGCAGGGGGAAGTGGCCGAAAGGATTGTGCAGCTGGCATTGGATAATAATATTGAGATCCGTCAGGATGCCGATTTGGTGCAGATTTTGAAAACCGTTGATATTAATGAAGAAATTCCTTTGGAGGCTTTTGCCGCAGTGGCGGAGATTATTTCTTATGTTTATCGCCAAAATGGTAAGGAATTATAAATCAAAATAAAAACGCTTCCTTGAGCAGGAAGCGTTTTTATTTTGGGGTGAGCGGCGGTTTAAAGCTCAATCATGGTTCCGGTCGTCGAATTGTCGTAAATCCAATATGTTTTGCCTTTTTGATAGACGAAACAATGAAGCTCCTCAACGCATTTTTTAGGGTTGAGAGGGCAGATGATGTTTGTTACGACGATGTTGTTTTGAGGGCTGCATCCGATGGTGAGGTAGCCTTCGTCTTTGATGTCGGCAAGCTGTTCCTTGGTTATGCGGCAACGGTATATGCCGGCGAGGAGCAGGTTGCAGTCTTTGGGAGTCCGAAGGGTGCAGATACAGCGAGCCGATGTCGGTAACGGACCATTTTTTCTTTTGTTTTCTTTATCCATTTTTTTCGGATTAGTGGCGTGAACCTCTGGTGTTGCGGTGCCAAACGCTACGAGGACATAAAAAATCTATAATAACATCTGAGAATGGTTATGGTATAATCTATTTGGCGTGATTGGTCAAGGCTTTTTGTCTGTTTTAGTGTTTTTGCAGAACGCAGATGAAAAATCCGTCTGTTCCGGTGGAAAGAGGGGACATCTTCAGGTATTTTTCTGATTTGTGCGGGTAGGGCAGTCCTGTTTTTTGTTCCCAAAGTTCTTTCATGTTAACCGGAGAAAATTCGGGGTGTGTGTTTAGAAATTTGTTGATGACTTCTTCATCTTCATCCGGAAGAATCGAGCAGGTGATATAAATCAGGCGTCCGCCGGATTTGGTCTTTTCAGCGCCAAGCGACAGAAGATCTTCCTGTGTCTGTGTTAATCCTTTCAGCAAGCCGGGGGACAGGCGGAATTTTCCATCCGGCGCGCGACGCCAAGTTCCGGTTCCCGAGCAGGGGGCGTCAATGATAAAACGGTCAAAATCACGATCCGTTGAGGCGACGATATCGGTCAGTTCAATGTTTTTGACATTGAGGCGTTGCAAGCGGGGTTTGATGGCTTCCAGACGTTTGGCGTTAATATCGTGCGCCAAAATATGTCCTTTGTTGTTGAGAAGGTGGGCTAATGTCAGGCTTTTTCCGCCGGCGCCGCAACAATAGTCCATGATTTTGTGTTCCGGTTTAACATCGCAAAGCAGGGCGGCCAGTTGGGAGGCTTCGTCCTGAACTTCAATCAACCCTTCCTGATAGGCGATGCAGTTGCCGGTGCTGATGCGTTCGTCAATTCTCAGTCCTAATGGGGAATATGGTGTCGGAACAGCGTAAATCCCCTCTGCTTCCAGATGGCGAAGCGCTTCTTCTCGGCTGCAAAAGTTGATTCTGAAATCTGCGGGTGCCGGACGGTTGAGCGCTTTGCATAGTTCCATATTTTTGATTTTTGCGAACAGCCATTGCGGGCACTCAGCTTCAACATCATCGGGGTAGGGTTGGGTGTTTTCCTGTTTGAGCCATGATTTTTCTTCATCGCTCAGCGGCGATAAGCCGTACCGACTGTCGTCAAATATGTCTTCAATATTGTTTTTGTTAGCGGTAAGAAGGATTTTTCTCGGTTCCGTGCTTTGAGCGTCAAACTCCAGCTTGCGGCGGTTGCGAATGATTGTCCAGACTTGTTCGGTGATAAAGCGTCTGTCCTTGGAGCCGATATATTTTCTGGCGCGCAGATAGTCGTTGATGATTTTGTCCGCGGGATGTTTGTTTTCAAAAATTGAGGTGATAAGGTCTAAAACGGCTTGATACCGCGCTCCTGATTGCATGGCTTGTCCTTTCTTTTGGCGTTAATTTAACAGCAAAAAAATATAAATGCAAGCCGGCAAATTATTTTGCCGAATTTAAGACTCTTTTTAGATTTTGGCGCTTATACTCAATACAAATTTAACTCTAAAATTTGGAATTTTCCGATGTTGCAATATCTTTTTAATAGTTTTTCTTTTCCAGAATATTTGAATACTGTTTATACCAGAGTGTTTTTGGCTTTCTTTATCTCTTTGATTTTGTCTTTGTCGTACGGTGAGCGACTGATTGATTTTCTACGTGCTCATCAGGGAAAGGGACAGCCAATTCGCGAGGATGGTCCGCAGTCGCATTTACTGACTAAAAAAGGAACGCCGACAATGGGTGGTTTGCTGATTTTGGGCAGTTCTGTTTTGGCGGTGTTGTTGTGTTGTGATTTGACGGATCCGTGGGTGTGGATTTCTGTTGTTGTTTTGTTGGTTTATGGTTTTGTCGGTTTTGTTGACGACTATGTTAAGGTTACGAAAAATACGGCGAATGCCATGTCTGCCAAAATGAAATTGTTTTTGCAGTTTGCGACGGCTTTAATTGCGGTGGCGGTTATCAGTTATGAAACGCCGGAAGAAAGTCGTTTTGTTTTGAATGTTCCTTACTTTATCAATTTGAGTATTAATTTGTGTTGGTTCTATGTGCCGTTTGCGATGGTGGTGATTGTCGGGGCTTCCAACGCCGTTAATTTGAGCGATGGTTTAGACGGTTTGGCGTCGGGGTTGATGATAGCCGCTTTGGTGTTCTTTATGGTTGTCGCTTATATTTGCGGTTCTGATTTGGTGACTTTCTTCTATCTGTCGCCAGTTTCGAGAGCGGCTGAAATTGCTGTCGTTTGCGCGGCGGTTATCGGTGGGTGTTTGGGCTTTTTATGGTTTAATGCCGCGCCGGCTAAAGTGTTTATGGGGGATACCGGTTCTCTGGCTTTGGGCGGTTTGCTCGGAACAATCGCCGTTATGGTCAAACAAGAAATTTTGTTGGCAGTTGTCGGCGGTGTGTTTGTTGTGGAAGCTTTGTCGGTTATGATACAGGTTGCTTATTTTAAGCGTACCGGTGGTAAAAGATTTTTTAGAATGGCGCCGATACATCATCATTTTGAACAATTGGGGTGGCCGGAAACACGGGTCGTTATCCGTTTTTGGATCGTGGCCGCCGTGTTGGTTGTTGTCGGTTTGCTGGCTTTGCAGATAAAGTAGAAGGAGGTTTGGGTGATTGCTTTTTCCCGAAATAGCCGCAGTATAACCGCCAATTGGTGGTGGACAGTCGATAAGGTCTTATTGACAATGATAACGCTGATTATTGCTATCGGCGTTTTTCTGAACTTTTCTGCAAGTCCGGCCGTGGCAAATCGTATCGGTGTGGGGAGCTTTCATTTTATTAAGCGGCAATTGTTCTTTTTACCGTTGGCTTATGCTTTGATGATTTTCTTGTCAATGCAGGGGCTAAAAGAAATCAGACGAACAGCAATTGTCGGTTATGCCGTGACAATTGTTTTGATGATTATGACACTATTTTGGGGCGAGGAAACCAAAGGTGCATCACGCTGGATCAGAATTTTGGGTTTTTCTTTACAGCCGTCAGAATTTATTAAGCCGACGTTTATTGTGGTGGCCGCATGGTTGTTTGACGGTCAGAAACGGTATCGTGATTTTCCGGGGAACGCGCTGTCGGTCGGTTTGTTTGGTTTTACGTTGTTATTGTTGTTGTTGCAACCGGATGTCGGAATGTCTATTGTTGTCAGTACAATTTGGTTGTTTCAGTTCTTTTTGGCCGGATTACCGATGGCTTTAGTGCTGATTTTAGGCGGCGCCGGTCTTTGTTCGCTAGTGGCGGCCTATTTTATTTTTCCTCATGTGCAGGTTCGTGTGCAACAGTTTTTGGCTTCGGAAAATAATCTGAGTTATCAGGTGCGAAAATCACTTGACGCTTTCCAGAACGGTAATCTGTTCGGAATGGGACCGGGGGAAGGCGTGGTTAAGATGCATATTCCCGATGCGCACACCGATTTCATTTTTGCCGTGGCTGCGGAGGAATACGGTTTGTTGTTGTGTTTGGTGATTGTGGCTTTGTATGCTTGCGTTGTTATCAGAGCGATGTTGATATCAAGTCGTGACAATAATTTGTTTATTGTAATGGCGTCATCCGGTCTAGCCGCCAGTTTCGGATTGCAGGGAATTATCAATATGGCGTCAACCCTGCATCTGATGCCGACAAAAGGGATGACACTGCCTTTTATTTCGTACGGAGGGTCGTCACTATTGGCAACGGCTTTCGGTGTGGGAATGCTTTTGGCGATTACGCGTAAAAATGTTCATGCGGAGGATAAAGATGAAAACAACTAAGAAACAATCCAAGCCTTTGATTTTGTTAACGGCGGGGG
>CATGXW010000044.1 GCA_949542085.1 uncultured Alphaproteobacteria bacterium | reverse complement strand
CTCTAAAAATCTTTTTTTGCAAGCCAATTTTTATTTTTGGTACAAAAAGACTTTCATCGGCATTTTGAGGGTGGGGGAGGATATTTCTTTTTTTTGTGGCAGTTCGTCCAGCTCAAAGGCTTCGGAAATGACGTGTGTTCCTTTTGAAAGCTCGTTGTTTAGTTTGTGGCCCAGACGGTGTTTCAGGTATGGACCGGTGTAGCAGAGGACTAAGCCGGCGTTATGATAATTTTGTTTCATGAAATCGGCTTTGATGATTTTGATATTAGGATGATTGCGGCAACGAAATTTTGCAAGCAGATAGGGTAGCCAATCCCATTCATAGCCGATAAAAACATGATGAGGAAACCGTTTTGCTAACGGAAGCAGTAAGCCTCCGTCACCACAGCCCAAGTCGTATACATTGGTTTTGTGGCTGGTTTTTGCTAAGATTTTTTCAGCTTCGTTCAGGACGATGTTTTTTGCACGACCGAAAGAGATGACGAAAGGCGGATATTTTCCAAAGCCGGAGCGAATGTAGGCCAATAAGAAATAAATTTCCAAAAAACAAAAGCTAAAGCCAATTAACAGTAATGTCAAAATCAGAAAGGTTTTCATAATCTTGTTTTTGCTTCTCGTATTTGTTCAGAGACTATGGGGCGCAGTTCATCAATAAAGAGCGCTAAGATGTTGAAATCCTTTTGTTGTTCTTTGCTGTGTTGGCGGTTGAAGCGAACAATGATTTCTTCCGGATTGTCATAGCCGAACATTTCGGACGGAACGCTGGCGGCCAAATCATAAATATTTTCAAAAAAGCCGATGCCGCGGACATGTCTCAAGGTGCTTTGTCCGGTCGATGTTTTGTATTCGATGATTTCGTGCAGTTTTATTTTCTGATATTGTTTGGTCAATAAATGAATATCAATTCTGCGTTCATCATTGATAATTTTATGAAAAAGCATTTCTTGAACTGTAATTGTATATTTCATGGTCCTGTTCCTTTTGCTATCAAAAATTATAACCGTAAAATATAAAACGTCCACTAATTTATTTTGTTTGATTTGGAAGTCTTTTTTTGTCAATATCTTGATTTTCCGAAAAATATATGGTAATCTATTATTATAGATTTGTAGTGAGGATACGATGAAAATTAAAAAGACAAACATGTACCAGTGCGGCAAAAGTTTTTTTAATAATCCGAAATCGTGGTTGTTGGCTACGATTTTGACATCGTCTTTTGCCGCTCAAGCTGCTGAAAATCCGGAAAGAAGCGAAGGAAGCAATGTTGTTAAGGAAAATTTTGTTCCCAATGACACAATAAGCTCTTCTGAAGATGTTTTAGATTTGACCGAGGCTTTTTCCAATGTGGCAAGAACAGATTCCGTTGCTAACGATAGTGTTGCGGCTCAATCGTTTGATGCGATGCAGAAGATTATGTCTCTTACTGATGACGCCGTTTATGCTATTGCCCAGTTTGAAGGGGTGCGTTGTCGCGCTTATAAAGATAGAGCGGCTAACGGTTTGCCGACAATCGGAATCGGGAATACGGTTTTGGCTAACGGACGAAAAGTCAGAATCGGCGATTGTCTTAAGTCCGAGGCGGAATTGATTGAATGTGTGAAAGTGCACATTGCGGAGCGAATTGCGCCGGTTATGGCCAGAACGTTGGATGTTGAGCATATGGGAGACGCGCAAATTGTGTCGTTGATTGACTTGGCGTACAATTGCGGGGCCGGTGTGTTTGAAAAAAGAGGTCAGGCGACTGACTTGAGCTTGAATATTAATGAGTTTGTTCAAACGGGAAGCACGAGCGCACGTGAAAAGCTTGACCGATATTTTAAAATGAAGGTATATGCCGGCGGTAAAAGGTTGCCTCAGCTGGAAAAACGGCGTGCGGCTGAGTTTCGTATGTTTGTCAAAAACGATGATGATTTGTTGAAAGCGTATCGAGAGGCTAATTTAGGGGTTATGTACAGCATAAGGCCGGACAAGATTAGAGAAGCCGAAGATCTGGCAACACACCTAAGAGAGGCGAAAATCGGTTATAACCTGACGGATACAATTTCTAATCAGGTAAATGCGCTTCCTCTGCGGTATCAAAACAGAGGGAATAGCAAATAGTTTTACGCTTAAAAGTTGAATAAGCACTTGATTGTTTGCTAATATAATGTATGATGATGTTGTCATACCGGCAATGGTTTAGAGCATCGGCTCTGGCTTTGTGAAGAAAAAGATCGCTGTTCTGTTATGCGGAGCAGCGGTTTTTTTAATCTTTTTTTTATGCTTTGTTATTATAGTTTTCTTGAAAGGATATTGCGATGATTTATGCGATTGCCGGTTTTTTGCTGGGTTTTTTAATTCCTTATATTGCTCGTCGTTTTGCTAAGTTTATGCCGGCCACGTTTGCCTACGCCTTGTGGCAGATTGTTTTTTCGGGGAAATGTGGTTGTAAAAAGGGGAAAAAATCTCCTCGTTATGCGCAGTTATGCCGTGGTTATTTTTGGCGGTCGTTAATGGCGGGGCTGTTAACCTGCGGTTTGTTTTATACGGCGTTTGTTTATTGGGGCGCGGAAGGATGTGTTTTCCGCTGTGCGTTTATTTGGATTTTGTTGTTGTTGGCGGAAATTGATTATCGGATGTATTTGTTGCCGGATATTTTGACAATTCCGTTATTGTTATTGGGATTGCTGTCCGGTGTGTTTGATGCGGGATATGTGATTTTGCAAGATGCCGTCGTGGCGGCAAATGTCGGCTACTTTTTGCCGGTGGCGGCGAGCTTGTTGTTTGTGAAAAAGAACAAAGACGCGTTCGGTGGCGGCGATGTTAAATTGTTGGCGGCTTTGGGCGCGTGGCTCGGGCTTGAGGGAATGTTGGCGGCGATTGTGGTATCGTGTGGGTTGTTCTTTGTCTGGGCGGTGATAAAACGTCAACGCAGCGGGGCATACGGGCCGGCTTTGGCAATTGCGGGAATAATCGTTGCATTCTGGTATTTTTAGGCTAATATAAATCCAGTAGTATTTTTGAGGATGATAAAATGGCAAAAGTTTCAAAACAAAATTTAAAAAAGAAAATCATTAAAAAGGTTTTTCCGAAAGAGGATATTCGTAAATTGGCAAAGCTGGTCAGCGGTAAGAGTTTTGACCTGTTTATTATGGGAATCATTTTTGCCAATGCGGTTGTTTTGGGGATGATGACATCCGAGACGATGAACCTGTATTTTGATCGTGGTTTGTTTTTGCTTGACCGCTTGTTTATGGGGATTTTCATTGTCGAGATGTTCCTCAAACTATATGCTTTGAAAAAAGGTTTCTTTTCGTCCGGCTGGAATATTTTTGATTTGATTGTTGTCGGTGTTTCGACAATTCCGTTTGCCAGCGGGCTGATTGTGTTGCGGACATTTCGTTTGTTCCGCCTGTTTAAGTATATTCACCATTCGTCAAAGATGAATAATATTGTGCAGATGTTTATTGATTTGATACCGGCGTTTGTTTCGTTTTTGGCGGTGTTTGCCGTTGTCTTTTATGTTTATGCCATCATGGCGGTGATGTTGTTCGGCGATGTGTTTGCCAGCTTTGGCGATTTGGGCAGCGCAATGTTTACATTGTTACAGGTCTTTACGCTTGATGGTTGGGCTTCGACGATTGCCAGACCGATTATGCTGTTGTTCCCGCATGCGTGGGTATTCTTCTTTAGTTTGCTGCTGTTGTCATTTTTGCTGGTTGTCAGCTTTTTGGCAGTGGTGGTCAAAAGAGTGGTGGTTGAAACCAAGTAAGAAAAAGCCGCGTTATTATAGCGCGGCTTTTATTTTTTTATAAGGTCAAATTTGTAACCAAGATAATCGGCAATGATACACAACGTATAAAGGCTGGGCATTTGTTTTCCCTTTTTTATATCTAGTATTGAAGTATAACTTAAACATGTATCACGTGCTATTTGATACATTGAAATTCCTTGTTTGTCACATTCGTTAAGTAAAAATGCAACAAAATCATAACTTATAGATTGTGCTTCTCTTTTGTTCATACGTTGCATTATATTTTGTCTTGACAAATAGTATTAGCACGTTATACCGTTATATTATTATGACAGAGGTCATAAGCTAACTGCGAAAGTGGTTAGGCAAGGGGCTGGAAAATAGCCCGAGTGGATTAGCATCCGCTTTTACTGGAGTAGTGCTGATAGTAGCGCTAAAAATTGGTTATGGGATATTTTCTATAATATAAAATTGTAGACTTTATCTGTAATTGATATATTATCTTCGGTTGTATATTTAAATATGCGGCCGGAGATGCCCCTTGTTTGAAGGGGATGCCATACTGCTGAATGGTAACGCTAACGTCTCCGGCCACCTCCTCCCACAGCCGTCACTAGCGCAAAAACATTCGCGGACTATTTCAATAGCCCGCTTTTTTGTTCGGGAGGAAAACATGCCGGAAATTTTGGAAGTCGATTTAAATGATTTGCCGTTGCCGACAGTCGGAGACAACGGAACAAAAATCACGTTGTGGCAACGGGCGCGCGGGCGGATGCCGGGGGGAGCGCCTAATCCTATCGATTGTCATGTCGGACAACGTTTATCTTTGTTGCGTGTTGCGCAAAATGTTTCTCAGGAAAAATTGGGCAAAACACTGGGGATTTCGTTTCAGCAGATTCAAAAATACGAACGTGGCAATAATCGCATCAGTGCCAGTCGCCTGTATGATTTTGCTGTCTTTTTCGGTGTTGGAGTTGAGTATTTTTATCAGGATATGCCGGCAGAGGTGGCGCAGTTGAGTCCGGCGTCGTTGTATAATAAGGACTATAACAAATATCTGAAACACGAAAAAAGAGGGCTTTCGCGAGAAGAGATGCGGGCGCTGGTCTGGTTGCGGCAAATCAGGAGAAAAGACAGTGTTCAAACCGTATTGCGTGTTCTTCGGCAGTTTGCCAAATATGAATGAAGACGAAAACTGCGCGCTAAAATATATTTTTTATTCCTTTTTTTGCTCCGGCGCTTGACTTTGCGATTTAAAATCACTAACTAAGCCAATAGATAAACAATACAACTTTTATGGAGCTTGAAAATGAAAATCAGACCACTACAAGACCGTGTTCTTGTTAAAAGACTGGAAGAAACAACAAAAACCGCCGGCGGTATTATCATTCCCGACACCGCTAAAGAAAAACCGAGCGAAGGTATTGTCGAGGCTGTCGGACCGGGGTTGTTGAGTCCGGAAGGTAAGTTGATTCCGATGAATGTCAAAGTCGGTGACAAGGTTTTGTTCGGCAAGTGGTCCGGTTCTGAGGTCAAGTTGAACGGTGAAGAACGCTTGTTGATTAAAGAAGCTGAAATTCTCGGTGTTGTAGAAGATTAATTTGCATAGGAAAAGGATTAAAAATTATGGCTGCTAAGGATATTGAATTCGGAACAGACGCTCGCGCAAAAATGCTCCGTGGTGTTGAAACTTTGGCTAAAACAGTTAAAACAACTTTGGGTCCCAAAGGCCGCAACGTGATTTTGGACAAGTCTTACGGCGCTCCGAAAATCACCAAAGACGGCGTTTCTGTTGCCAAAGAAATCGAATTGGCCGACAAGTTTGAAAATATGGGCGCTCAGCTGGTTAAAGAAGTTGCCCAGAAAACCGCTGACAAAGCAGGTGACGGTACAACAACAGCAACCGTTTTGGCTGAAGCTATCATTAAAGAAGGTTGCAAAGCTGTTGCCGCCGGTATGAACCCGATGGATTTGAAACGTGGTATCGACATGGCCGTTGAAGCCGTTGTTGAAGACATTAAATCTCGTTCCGTTGCTATCAAAACTTCTGAAGAAATTGCTCAGGTTGGTACAATTTCCGCTAACGGCGATCGTTCAATCGGTGAATATCTGGCTCGCGCAATGGAAAAAGTCGGCAACGAAGGTGTGATCACTGTTGAAGACGCCAAAGGTTTGGAAACCGAATTGGATGTTGTGGAGGGTATGCAGTTTGATCGTGGTTATCTTTCTCCATATTTCATTACCAATGCTGAGAAAATGACTTGCGAATACGAAACTCCGTTTATTTTGTTGTGTGATCAGAAGATTTCCAACTTGCAACCGTTAATTCCGGTTTTGGAAAGCATTGTTCAATCCGGTCGCGCTTTGGTCATCGTGGCCGAAGATGTTGACGGTGAGGCTTTGGCTACTTTGGTCGTTAACAGAATTCGCGGCGGTTTGAAGGTTTGTGCCGTTAAGGCTCCGGGATTTGGCGATCGTAGAAAAGCGATGTTGGAAGATATCGCTATTTTGACCGGTGGTCAGGTTGTGTCCGAAGAATTGGGCATGAAACTCGAAAACATCACTTTGGATATGTTGGGAACAGCTAAGCGTGTTGAAATCACCAAAGACGATACCACAATCATTGACGGTTCCGGCGAGAAAGATCTGATTGAGGCTCGTGCGGCCTCTATTCGTAAACAAATCGAAGAAACATCTTCTGATTATGATCGTGAAAAATTGCAGGAAAGACTGGCTAAATTGTCTGGCGGTGTTGCTGTTTTGCGTGTCGGCGGTGCTTCCGAAGTCGAAGTTAAAGAAAAGAAAGATCTTCCTCCATATTTGATTTTCGGACCTCTTGAT
>CATGXW010000043.1 GCA_949542085.1 uncultured Alphaproteobacteria bacterium | reverse complement strand
AGAATCCCTTTTCTAACAAGATTTTGGCCGGAGCCGCTATTATCGGAGCGGGTGCCGCTTATGTCGGAAACTATATAAATGAAGTATCTGTTGGTATCGGAAATCAGGCCTTTGCCGAACGCGATGAGGTTGGTTACGCCGCCGGTTATGCCGGAGCAATCGGCGGAGCTGTTATCGGAGGCGGCGGTTTGTTGGTCTGTGCGACATCAGCCGCTGTTCTGGCTAATCGTGCTAGGAAAGCTTATAATAACAGTGCCGCAGCGCAAAAAATTAATCCCGCTATGCGCAAAGTCGGCGCATTCTTGTCCAAAAATGCTCAAAGAGCCGCAGATTATGTGCGCCTGACTGAAAATGATACAATGCATAAAGGGGAATACTTTCGTACGGTTGTTCCGGCAAAAGATGGCAAAATGGGACATACTTATGTTAATCCCTTAAAGAAATTTATGAATAACTTTAGAAATAACGGTTCTCGTTAATTTTGGCAGAAGGACAGAAACAATGAGTAATTATGTGACAGAAGACAACTTTGTAATTGCTGAGGGAACAGAAGGCGATTTGTACTGCTTTATCAGTGCCAAAGAAAAGCATCCGGAATCTCCGCGTGTGATTTATGATGGTCGTGAGCATGCGGTTTTTCTGCGCGGCAACGAACAAAAAATCATTTTAGATTACATCAACCCCGAAGTGCGTGATAAATTGCGCAAAAGCAAGGAAATTGTTATGGTTGAGATTTTAGTCGACACAGTCAAAGAAAGTTATCACACACCATTACAGATGGTTGATAAAATTCCTGTGGATTGGAGCCAGTTAGGTTTGTCAACGTGGGAAAACATGGCTTTACAAGGATAAAATTTTCAAATAAAAATCCCCGATTTACTATCGGGGATTTTTTTATGTTTAATCTTTTAGGCCGCATTATTTTTGCTAAAAACATTCTTCAGCAAATGATATGCGGATTTAAACTGATTATGGTTGTATTGTAAGGACGTTGTTTGGGGGGCTAATCTTTGTCCGGGAACTAAAATGCGCTCATTTTTTTCCTGTTGAGAAATAGCTTTTCTGACAAACATATATTCTTGTTTATTGGGATAAATGTAGCCGTTTTTTTCATCGGCAAGGACAATTTCCAATCTTTGGTCAACAGGGTGGCAATCGTCAATAACTTTTCCCAGAACAATACAGGGAATGTTATATGAACCGAAAACCTTTTGTTTGGAAAGAATTGGAAATTTTTGGGTGTCAACCCCGAGTTCCTGAAGGTGTTCCGGAGAATATCCCGCGGAATACAAATAAATCGGTTCGCCTTTTTCTGCGGCTTTTAACATACTGTCATATAAGGGTTTGTTCAGCTTTCCGCTTTGGACGAGTGTATCGATGATATCAACCAAGTGTCCGTCCAAAACCCGATAATCCGGATTTCTTTTTAAGATTTCTTTATAATCTTTACACATGCAGCGCTCCTTATAAGAGTTGTCATAATGATGAAGCCTAACACCGCAATGCAAAAAATTCAAGCGTTAAATAAAAATCGGTGTATGGCAAAAATTTATGTTTGACATCATTATGGCGGATTTTATACTGACTTCGAATAACGAAAGTTATTCATCGAATTTTGTTAAAGACTTTTAGAAAAGGACTTATAAGATGAAAAAATTAGCTGTATTGGCTGTTTTGTTTGCTTTGACTGCTTGCACAGGTGCTCGTGGTACAATCGGTGGTCAGAAAGTTTGCACAAATGATTATTTGTTGGGCGTTCTTTCATTTTCTGAAATGGTCAGCCCTTGCGGTAAATAAATTTACCGAAAGGAAAAAGCTCTACCGGTACGGTAGAGCTTTTTTTTATTGGTGATGCTTAACTCGCGGTTCATGAACTAAAAACTTTAGCAGTGGATTACTCGTTTTTGAGAATTGTCAAGTTCCAGAGTAATATATTCTGGCAGGATATATCCATTTTTCAAAAACAGCATATACGGTTTTAAATAGTGGCTTACTTTTGCCGCCAAATGATTTATATAAGCTTTCACGGCCCAAAAGTAATGCAATCCAAGGGAAAGCCAATTGGTCTTCCGAAAAACTTTATAATCTGCCAAAGAACTTTTTAACGGCTTGAAAATCTAGCCTATTCTCTCGAGCTTTCTTATAAGAAAGTTTCTTGCGTTTCTTCTCTGCTTTTTCCATTTTCTTTGCATTAGCCGCAATACGCCAAGCAGCTTTTCTATAAAGTTTTTTACCAATAGTATCAGAAGGAAGCTTCGATCCTGCTTGGAAAAGTATTTTTGCCGTTTCTTTCAGTTTAGATTCAACAGAGAAGCAAAGGTTATCATATGTGACATGAACTCTAGAGGTGCCTACCTCATCAAAATCTTTATTATATAAGCTAAAATCAACACTGCCAATTTGATGGTTCGTCGATACGGTTACATACAAAACATTACCTTTTCTATTGGTAAAGCGAACAGCCCCAGCACAATTCTCCTTCTCTGGAGCTAATTTTGCGATACCTTCGTTAGTTAATAATTCTGTTTTAAATTTAGCTAACATCTATTTTTTCCTTACGCAATTATCTTAATTCCTTATAAGGTAACATAATTTTAAGACAGTTGCAAGAAATTTAGTCCACGGAATATTCTGCCTGCATCTGCATTGATCGCAAATATGGTTGAGTTGCATATTTTTGATTAAGATATTTTCTGCCACTTTTCTTAAGCGTGACGGCCGGCAGTCCCAATCCGTGAGCCATAGTCCCTGAGCTATAGTGCGAAAAACTCCCAAAACGCAATTTTCAAATTTACAACACCAGAACTCGCCAAAAGCCTTGAAAAATAAAGAAACAGCAGCCATTTTACAGGCTGCTGTTTGTATTGGTGATCCCAGCGGGAATCGAACCCGCGTTACCGCCGTGAGAGGGCGATGTCCTAGGCCGCTAGACGATGGGACCCTCAGAACATCACCTTTAATAATCTAAAAAATATCAAGTTGCAAGAGTTTTTTTCTCTGGTTGCAAATTAACTCTCTTCGTCAATACTGCGCTGAATGTATAAATCCATTGATCCGCTCAACAAAGAAATATTATTAAATCCGTGACCGGCCAGAATACAATAAGCGTTATAAGCGCCGTATCCGGTGTTGCAGTATAAGATAATCTGTTTATCACGGGGAATATTGTTAAGATTATCTCTCAATGTTGCCAAAGGCAAATTGATGGCGTTGGTAATATGGCTGGCATTAAATCCCTGTGGGGAGCGAGTGTCCGCCAATATGATTTCACCGCCGACTAAACTCCAGTCGATGTCATCGTAATAAGAATAACGCACGCCGTCACGAACAACACCGCCAACCAGTGAACCAAGCAGGTTAACCGCGTCTTTTGCCGTGTTAAATGGTGGTGTGTAAGCCATTTCGGCGTTAAGCAAATCTGTATAGATTCCACCTTTCTTCATAATTTGCGCAATCACGTCAATACGAGTGTCAATTCCTTTGGGGCCAATTCCCTGAATGCCGAGAATTTGTCCGTTGGGCGCAAACAAAAGTTTGAAAAACATCGTGTCTGCACCGGGGATGTAGCCGGAGTGGTCAGCTTGTAGCAGGTGAACTTTTTGAAAGGATATGTTGTTCTTCTGCAGTTTTACTTCATTGCATCCGGACGCTGATACCATCATGTCAAAAACCTTAACGATGGACACGCCGACAACAT
The DNA here is from genome assembly GCA_949542085.1 of uncultured Alphaproteobacteria bacterium. Lineage (GTDB taxonomy): Bacteria > Pseudomonadota > Alphaproteobacteria > RF32 > CAG-239 > CAZU01. Next base: position 3,026 of record CATGXW010000043.1, on the reverse strand, counting down.
CGCCGAAACTGCTGTTGATACCTGCTATGTTTTCAGCGGCGACACGAGCCTGCTTAATCGCCACGGTTGCGTTAGCCCAACGTTCCTTGCGTCCGGTAATCTTGTTGGTCACTTCCACATTGTCGCCGCACGCGTAAATATCGTCGTTATTGGTTTGCATATATTTATTGACGATAATGCCGCCGGTTTCTCCGATATCAATATCAATCATAATCGGTAGTTTGACATCCGGTTTAACACCGGTGGCAATCAGCGCCATGTCATAGGGAATAGAGATTCCGCTTTGCAAGATGATCTCGTTATCTTTGAACTCGGTAATCGTGTCATTCAAAATGAGTTTGACGCCTTGGTCACGCACGTGATTTTGCACTAATGCCGCCGTGTCCTTGTCCAGATAAGGAAGAATATGCGCCGAGGCTTCAACGATGGTCACTTCTGCTTTCAAATTATGAAAAGCCTCCGCCAGCTCCACGCCGATATCTCCTCCGCCCAGAATGACAACTCGTTTGGCGCCGGTACCGATATAATAATCTTTAATTTTTTGCACGGAGTTCAGGTCGCGTAACGTGAAAATGTTATCGCCGAGAATGCCGTCGATATCAGGACGCAGCTGCATGGCGCCCGTTGCCAAAAGAAGTTTGTCGTAGCTTTCGGAAGGGCGTCCGTCTAAAGTAAGAAGATGTTTTTCCTTGTCAATGTTGACAACCTCGTGTTTAAGGTGGACGTCAATGCGAAAGATTTCTTTCATTTGTTCGACGGTTGCGCCGCGCAGTTGTTCCGGATCTTTAACAATATTGCCAAGTAAAAAAGGCAATCCGCAAGTTGAAACTGCAAATTCGTCGCTTTTTTCCAGCACCACAATTTCCGCATGCTCGTCCAGACGTCGTAAATGAACCGCTGCCGTAATACCTGCTGTTCCGCCGCCGATAATAACAACTTTCATCTGTTTTTCCTTCTCTTCTGATAAGATTTTCCTTATATGTAAGCTCTCTTGGCGTGTTTTTAAGAGGTGCTGGTAAAACGGGCGATTATTTTGCTTGACTCTCCTGATTTTTTCTTATATAAAACCGCCATATAACGTAAATTTTTCATATTAAAAGCGCGAAAAATTTATACACTCCGAGGAGTGCCGCCAGTCAGCGAGGGTTCGCACACTGGCGCGTTAGAGGTTTAAATAAAGGTTTATGTTTTAATGTTTGAAGCATTGGGCGATAAATTAACGGCTGTTTTTAACAAGATGACATCTCGCGGCGTGTTGAGCGAAGATGACATCAACACCGCTATGCGCGAGATTCGTTTGGCGTTGTTGGAGGCTGATGTCGCTTTGCCGGTGGTTAAAGATTTTATCGCGCATGTTAAAGAACAGGCTCTGGGCGAAAAAGTTGTCCGCTCCATTCAGCCGGGGCAAATGGTTGTTAAAATCGTTCATGATGAGCTGGTTAAAGTTCTTGGTAATGAAGCTGTCGAACTTAATTTGAACGCTCCTGCGCCGGTTGCTGTTTTGATGGTCGGTCTGCAAGGTTCAGGCAAAACCACAACCTCGGCTAAAATCGCCAAGCGTTTGAGTGAAAAAAACAAAAAGAAAGTTTTGCTGGTTTCTTTGGATATTTATCGTCCGGCCGCTCAGGAACAACTGGCACAGCTGGCCAAGCAGATTAACGTTTCCAGCCTGTCGATAGTTACCGGCGAAAAACCTGCGGCGACAACAAAGAGAGCGCTGGAAACCGCCAAGAAAGAAGGATTTGATGTCGTTATCCTCGATTCTGCCGGTCGTTTGCATATTGACCAAGATTTAATGGACGAAGTTATCGAGGTCAAAAAGATTGCCAATCCGACCGAGGTCCTTTTGGTTGCCGATGCGATGATCGGTCAAGATGCTTGCACGGTTGCCAAAGAGTTCAAAGAACAGGTTGGCGTTACCGGTCTGGTGCTGACCAGAATAGACGGTTCTGCTCGTGCCGGTGCTGCATTGTCAATGAAAATGATTGCCGGCGTCCCGATTAAATTTTTGGGAACAGGTGAAAAACTGGATGGCATTGAGGAGTTTCATCCTGACCGTTTGGCCGGTCGGATTTTAGGGCAGGGCGATGTTGTGTCCTTGGTTGAAAAAGCCATTGAAAACGTTGATCGTCAGGAAGCCGAAAAAATGGCTGCCAAGATGATGAAAGGCAAATTTGACCTTGAGGATATGTTAAGCCAGTTAAGACAAGTTCAGAAGTTAGGCTCTCTGGGAAACATTATCGGAATGCTTCCGGGGCTGTCTAAATTCAAAAATCAGATTGAGCAGGCCGGTGTCGGTGACAATCTGATTAAAAAACAAGAGGCGATTATTCTTTCCATGACCAAAAGCGAAAGAAGAAACCCCGATATTATTAAAGCCTCCCGCAAAAAACGCATTGCGGCGGGATCAGGCGTTGAAGTTCATGAAGTCAACAAACTGCTGAAATCTTATGAGCAGATGTCGACCATGATGAAAAGAATGAGCGGTATGGGCGGTATGAAAGGCATGCTCGGATCCGCGATGTTAAAAAACTCCCCGTTTGGCAACATGCTGGGAGGAAAAGGAGGTAAGTTTCCGTTTTAAGCGGAAGCTTGAATGTTAAACTAAAGAAAGGAAAATAAATGTCAGTACGTATCAGACTGTCTCGTGGTGGTTCTAAAAAACGTCCGTTTTACAAAGTAGTTGCTGCTGATCAGCGCGCTCCTCGTGATGGCCGTTTCATCGAAAGATTGGGTTCTTACAATCCGATGTTGCCGCAAGATCATGCAGATAGATTCACAATCAACGAAGAAAGAGTTAAATATTGGTTGTCTCAAGGTGCAGAACCGACAGAAAGACTGCAAAAAATGTTGGCTAACTTGGGCTTGGTTGCAAAACCGGCTTTGCGTAACCAACCTGTAAAATCTGCTCCGAAAGCCAAGGCTCAGGAAAGATTGAAAGAAAAAGAAGAAAAAGCAAGAGCCGCTGCTGAAGCTGCCGCTGCTCCGGCTGAAGAAGCTTCTGCCGAATAAGGTTTTATAGTTAC
>CATGXW010000042.1 GCA_949542085.1 uncultured Alphaproteobacteria bacterium | reverse complement strand
CACGATACAAAATATAGGCCTTGGCGGTGGCAAAATAGTTAGAAGAGATGAGAACCTGCTCAACGATATCCTGAATATTTTCGATAGAAGGCAAACTTTCAGCATATTTATGCTTCAAAACTTTCATAACCTGCGCTGTCAGCAATGAGGTTTCTTCTTCACCAAACTCACCGGTTGTGGAACCGGCTTTATTAATGGCATTAAAAATTTTATCGCTATCAAAAGGGGCCAATGTTCCGTCTCTTTTGGTAACGCTTTCAATGTGAACCTTGTCGGTGTTATGGATATCTGAACTGGACATTTTTATTTTGCTTTCCTTAAAATTATTGCGTTTTTCTCAGTTGCCGTTTCTGACACTATATGTACAATATATAGTATTAAAAAAATGTAAACATCCCATATATTGTATTCCACAGTTTTTAAAAGGTGTTCTTGCTTGCGCTGACCACGCTTTGTATTTTGGGATAAATAAAGGGGCTTCTCAACACAAAAAAAAGGGCTTTTAAAGAGGCGTCCCCCTATCCTCTTATAAATCAATCATAAAAAAATTTTTGCCTGTAGATAAATTTGTTAAGAACTTTGATTCCCAAAAATATGTCTCAAATTTGGGGGACAGAATCTGCACTTTTGAGTGTCAGACTCCGAGGCATTTAAAACCAAGATCGCATAAAAAAAGGATTCCCGAATCCGAGAATCCTTCTTTTTAATCAGCGAATCGTTTTTTAGTTCGGACGCTTGATAACATCCTCCCCCAAAACCGTGGATTCGATATACTCATCCGTACATTGGGGACCGACACAACGCTTGAGAACCGTAGCTTTGCGTCCCGGCGTCAGCCCCGTAACGCGAATCGACGGCACATAAACATCCTTAATTAAAATCTTAAAGGTGATATATCCCGTTGCCCCGCTTTCATCGGCAATGTAGACCTTTATGTTATAAGCGCCGACGTTGCCCGGCATCGCGGTTCCCGTAAACGTTCTGCTCGCCTCGTCAAAATTCAGCCAATCCGGCAGCGGACTGTCATCAATCAAGCCGGCTTTGACAATAACCTTGCCGTTAAAGTCCATTTTATTGAAGACTTCTTGCGGAATTTGAACGCTAATCTGTTGACCGCTTTCAACCTCAACATCCGGCATCAGCTTTTGAGAAGACAGATTAACCGGCGGGCGTTTAACCGGAACATCCAACAAATAAGGACGATTGTCAGGCAAAAATTCGCCTTTGCGCCATTTTTCAAGCACTCCACGCAGATAAACAGCAATTTTAGACGGCTTCTCATTCAACATATAGTATGGAATCGCATCCATTCCCATTGCGGAATACAGATTGCCCAAAGCATCCTGAACATCGACATAAGCCAACATTGCCTTAACCTCATCTTCAATCGCCCGAGAGGATTCCAACTGGCTCTGCTCGGCCCGACTGCCGTCTTGCATGGTCGTGTCTTCGGCAATATCCTCCGAAACATTGGCAAGTTCATGGCTGATTTGATAATCTTCAACCGCAGACATATAACGAGCCCATGACACATAAACCTGCGTCAACACCAACGTTGTCATCCGTTGACGACGCAAATTTTCCAATTCGCTCTCCGTCGGATTGCCGATATTCTCAAAAGCACTCATACCGATTTGTTTGGCCCGTTTCGCCCATTTGCGATTATAATAAGAAGGATCGTTCTTATATTTGGCTTCCCCCGGATCTTTGAACTCACGGAACGACGTCTTGATTTCCTCAACATTGGTCACCATGTCCCGCACACGCAATTCAGGACGGTTAGTCAAAGCAATCCACTCCATTTCACTCAACGAACTTTTGATTTCAGGAAGCTCAAAATTGCCATATTCCTTACCGACCAAACGATATTCCGTTGACGGGTGGAAGCCCATTAAACTTGCCAACCGCACTTCGGAGGTTTCCATATCGCGTTTCAATGAAGACAATTTTTTGACCGCTTCCATATACTTTCTTTTCTTGACCAAATCAGGCATTGACAGATTTCTTCCCGCCTGCGCCAATTCCTGTGAACGGGCGTTGATTTCATCAACTTCCAGCGTCATGTATTCAATCATCTCATCAACTGTCGGCAGAATCTTCTGAGCGGTCAGAGCTTTCCAATACAAAACCCGCGTTTCTTGCAACAGGTTATGAATAACCTTCCGGCTCTGTTCAAAGGCCACACCGGCTTTATATTGCGGATCCTGCGTTTGGTAGTAAACCGTTCCGACATCAAGAATGTTCCATGCCAGTTTCAGCTCGCTGTCCATCGCTGTGTGATTATCCGTATTAACATAACCGGCGGAAGAGAATATTTCCGGCAGACGATTAGCCGGTGAACGTCCAACTTCAACCAAGCTTTGCTGATAGCTGACCAAACGGCGCGTATAATTATATTTGAGCGCCAGCGCCATGGCCATATACATATCAATGGGCTTTTCGATTTTGCGCGCAGACGACGCATACATTGTCTGCATATCAACATCCACACGAATGGCCCGGTCCCAATCCGTATAGGATGCGGGCGCCGGAACAGCAGGATTGTTATAGTCATCGCTCCCTGTTGAGCAGGATGCCGTTAAAACAGCACCGATTAAAAGAGATGCCAAGATTTTTTTCATAGCTATATCCTTAAGAACACGTATTCTGTTTTCAAGTTATAGCAATATTTTGTATATTAACAGTATTTATTTGCTTTTATTCAACTTTTATGTATAAAATAAGTTTAGAAAGGCAGGAAACGAGGCGCAATGTTCGATATTTTTCAAACTATTTTTAAGTATAAAGAGAAAGCAACCCCTGACAAATTGGGGTTTTATCCGGAAAAAGTTCACACCAACGCCATGCCGGAACGACGCTATTTATGGACATCGCGCTTTTTAGTTATTTTTTCCTGCATCAGTATCAGTATCAGCATGATGCTGGCCAGCGCCATTTATGTCCTATTGCCGCAACGGCAGGCTTACCCGATGCTCCTGCGAACAAACAACTATTTCAGCCAACTCGAATTGACCGATGTGGCGGAAAGAAGAATCTCGGTCATGGATTTGATTGCGGAAGAATACATCGAGGAATATATCAACCTGCGCCACGTTATCAGCAACGACTATGACGAACTTATGGCCAGATGGTCCCCCGGCGCCAAGCTGTATTGGTTGTCCGGACGTTCCGTTTTTTCAAACTTTGCTACCAATGATGTTCAAAACAATATCGCTCAATTTCGCATGAGCGGCATGGTTCGCTTGGTGGATATCGAATGGGTTCGCCCGATGGCTAAAGGACTTTGGCACGCGCAATTTATCACAATGGATTATTACCCCGGAGAAAGAACTCCGATTATCAATATCTGGCGCGCTTATTTGCGCATTGCGTTCACCACAATCAATTTTGCCAACAGGCGTCAACGCGAGATGAATCCTTTCGGTTTTATGGTTTTGAACTATTCTTTGTCTTATGTCGGCACACCCGATGAACCGGAGAGCTATCTCAACACGGCTCGCGATGTCCGTAACCAGAATTACGCTTATTAAGCAAAGGATTTTGCATGCTCGGAATATTCGACACACTCTTCCGCTATCGGGAAAAGAAAAGCCCTGACAAACTCGGGCTTTTTCCCGAAGCTGTCGACATTTCTGCCATGCCGGAACGACGCTATTTATGGACATCCAGAATCCTTGTTATTCTTTCTGCCGTCAGCATCAGTCTGACCATGGCTCTGGCGGCCACTATTTTTTTGCTGCTGCCGCAAAGAGGCTCCTCTCCGCGCCTTTACCGCACAAATCCCTATACCTACAAACTGGAAAGGATTGCGTCGATTGAACAGTCGATTGGCGTGCAGGACCTTGTTACCGAACAGCATATTGAACAATTCTTGAAACTTCGTCATGAAATCCCGGAATCTCAGGCGAAACTCTATGAAACATGGAGCGATAACTCCAAATTATATTGGCTGTCTTCCTTTACCGTTTTCGGCGATTTTAAGAAAAAAGCGACATTTACTCAAATCAACGATTTTATCATCAAAGGAATGAAACGAAAAATCGAGATTGATTGGATACGCCCACTGACGCAATCCTTGTGGGAAACACAATTTCGTTCAATCATCACGCTTGCCTCTCAAGAAAAGCCTTATGTTTTAATCTGGAGAGCCTATTTGCGGATTAAATATGAAACAATCCCCGAAGAAAAAACAGACTATTGGCAAAACAACCCGTTTGGTTTTAAAGTCACGCATTATTCATTGGCCTATATCGGAACACCGGAAAAATCGGCCGGTTATTTGGAAGCAGCAAAGGAAGCCACGACTAAAAATTCAAAAGCCAAAACAAAAATTCAGAATAAAAAAATCCCCCGTTTTTATTCGGGGGATTTTTTTACAGCTTTAACTTTTTATCCAAGCGCTCCAACTCATCAATATAATGAGAAATAAGGCTTAATCCCTTGTTCCAGAACTCCGGACTTTTGGCATCCAGACCAAACGGTTTTAACAAACGATCATAGCGTTCGACACCGGTTCTGGACAACATTTGCAAATACTTGTCCTCAAAGTCTTTGACGCTGCCTTCCTGATAAACCTGATACAACGAATTGACCAGACAATCGGCAAACGAATAAGCATAAACATAAAACGGACTATGGAAAAAATGACTGACAATCGGCCATATAGAACGGCTGTCATCATCAACCGTCACATACTTGCCCAAACTGTCTCGCATTTCCTCAAGCCAAATCTCTTCAAAACGTTCAGAAGACAGTTCCCCGTTCTTACGTTCTTCATGACATCTGGTTTCAAAGAAATGAAACGCAATCTGACGAATGGCGGTGTTAATCATATCATTAACCTTGGAAGCAATGAGACATAATTTAGCCTTGTCATCATCCAATTTTGCCAATAATGATTGGAATGTTATCATTTCACCAAATACCGAAGCCACTTCAGCCAGTGTCAACGGAGTATCATCGTTCAACTCGCCTTGCTCAATACTCAGACGCATATGGCATCCATGCCCGAGTTCGTGCGCCAAGGTCAAAACATCATTTTGTTTGCCAATAAAATTCAACATCAAATACGGATGAAACTTTTTCGGCATCGGCATGGCAAAAGCTCCGCTCCGCTTACCGTCTCTGGGCGGAACATCAATCCAAGAGTGTTCCGGATTAAAAAACGGGTCGGCCAATTTTCTGAGTTTGGGCGAAAATCTCTGATAAGCGTCCAAAACCGTTTGCACGCTTTCGTCCCAACTGTATAGCTTATCTTCAGAAAACGGCAGCGGCGCGTTTCTGTCCCAATATTGGATTTTTTTGACACCCAGCCATTTGGCTTTTAATTTATAAAACCGCTCGGCAATATTTTTATATTGTCCGCGAACGGCATCCGTCAGAGCTTTGAGGGCTTTGTCATCAACCTGATTGTCCAGATTGCGCGCCGAGACGGGCATTTTATAACCGCGATGATTGTCGCTGATGGCTTTATCTTTAATAATCATATTATAGATAAAGGTAAACAGCTTGGCGTTTTCTTTGCTGACACGATTAAGCTCTTTTCCGGCCTTTTCACGGATTGTCGGATCTTTATCCTGTAATAACTTGGAAATTTCGGCATCATTGTACTCTTTGCCGTCAACGGTATAAACCAAAGCGGCGGAATGTTCATCGTATAAACGAACCCATGCGCCACCGGAAGTTACCGATTTGTCATGAAAAATTTCCTCAACCGATTCAGACAATTCATAATCCTTAAAACGACGGACGCGTTCCAAGAACGGTTTATATTTCGCAACTTGTTTATCGGCCAACAATTCCTTAAACTTCTCCGCCGACAACTGATTGATTTCGAGTGTGAAGAAAATAGCCGGCTTGGAATATTCGGTCATTTTTTCTTCAACCTGCTGGTAGAAAGCCACTGCCTTGGTGTCTTTCATCCGCGTCACCATATTCAAATAGGCAAAAACGCCTAATTTACTGCCAAGAATGGACGTTTCCTCAACAGTATTAAGAGCTTTATAAAACTCAGCCGGAGAAATGTCCTTAATTTTACCTTTGCAGTCGGATGCCAGTTTTTTATTCAGGCGTTTGTATTTCTCCAAATCTTTTTGAACCTGAGGGTCGTCGCTGCCATTATATAAATCGCTCAAATCCCAAGCGGGAAGATTATTGAGGTTGTTCGTCTGCGGAGATTTCTTGTTGCTCATTTTCCAATTCCTCGTTTAATTTTTTCAATTCTTGCATTTCCGTAACAAAGTCCGGATTATTTTTGAGATGTTCCCGTCTTGCTTCTTCGTCAAAATCTTCATCAACCTGAGGTATTTCAGGAACAAAGATATAATTGCTCCATGGCGCGGATTGTTGTCCCGACACCCAAAGCTTTATTCCTTTGCCGATGACTTTCAACTCACACCAGCTGTTTTGGAGAATTCCCCCTAGCATACAGCCGATACCGCCATCATCCCGACAACCGGACAAGTGTTCAGCCATGGCCTCCGTACAGGGGATAAACCCTCGTCTTTGCGCATCCTGCCGAGGAGACAACAAAACGAGAATGAACACCCCGAGAAAGATGAAAACAATCATACCGGTTATCAGTCCGAACCAATATTTTTTAATAAACTGCATTATTTTCCTTTTTCAGCTTTCCGTTTTTTCAGCAGCTCTTCCAACAAGGCCAATTCCTCACGCGTGTTAGCCGCGGAAGCTTCTTCCACCGGACATTCCACCGCACTGCATTTA
>CATGXW010000041.1 GCA_949542085.1 uncultured Alphaproteobacteria bacterium | reverse complement strand
GAAGAGTAATCTTCTCGGGATCGCCATTTATAAAAAAGAAAGTCCGCTTGTCGGGCTTTTTTTGTTATATGATTTTTTTTATGAAGATAAACTCCAAAATTCATTGACTGTTTTATCAGATGTATTAATTTGCCAACATCATAAGGTACACTATTTACAGAGGCTAAGATGTTTACAGACTTTAATTTTCAACAATTTATCAGTGCTTTTTTGGTTCTTTTTGCCGTTATTGACATTACCGGTTCCATTCCTATTTTAATTAACTTGAAAAAACGCGGCAAAAAAATCAATGCCGAAAAAGCAACTCTTATCTCCTTGTTTATTTTCTTTATTTTCTTTTATGCGGGAGAAGCATTTTTAAGATTGTTCAACGTTGATATTTCATCATTCGCGGTGGCAGGTTCCTTGATTATTTTCGTCATCGCCATGGAAATGATTTTGGATATTGAAATTTTCAAAAGTCCCGAAGATGCTCCCAAAGACGCATCTTGCGTTCCGGTGGTTTTTCCATTGATTGCCGGTGCCGGCGCTTTGACAACAATGATTTCAATTCGCGCCCAATTTGCAACGGTTAATATCTTTTTGGCAATCTTGTTTAACATGGCCATTGTTTATCTTGTTTTGAAAATCACAAAGAAAATTGAAGCCATTCTCGGAAATGGAACGATTTATATGTTGCAAAAGTTTTTCGGAATTATCCTGCTGGCAATTTCCGTCAAACTTTTTACCGCCAATATTACCCGTTTAATTGAAAACTTCTAATCCCAAAGGACGCGATTTTCAGAAAAGCTGAAATGACCCCGGCGACTGATGATCAGGTGATCAAACATTTTGATTGAAACTGTTTTGCAAGCCTCATTTATCGCTCGGGTCATTTCTATATCTGCCCTTGAAGGACTTACATCTCCGGAAGGATGATTGTGTACCATGATAATTCCGCCGGCGTTTCTGGCCATTGCGGCCTTAACAATCTCTCGCGGATGCAACGCCACGCCGTTAAACGTTCCTCGTTGCATAATTTCCGTTCCTATGACACGCAAGCGAACATCCAAATAAATTAAACGAACTTCTTCGACATCTGAAAAACACATTGAAGAGCGGCAGTAATCAAGCATAGCATCAATATTACTGATAATCGGAGCATCTGAACTTTCCAGTGTTTGCCATGATGTTCGCAAAGAAGCCGCTTTTACAATCTTCAAAACCGTTGCGGTATTTTCTTTTACTCCCGGAATTGAGAGAAGGTCATTAAGAGGCGCATTAATCACATCGGCAAAACTGCCAAATTGTTTTATCATTGCTTTTGCCAAGGGTTTGACATCCCTTCTGGGAATAGCCTGCATCAAAAGCAACTCCAATAATTCATAATCCGCCATATCACGACCTTCGCTCATAAGAAAACGTGACCGCATTCTTTGGCGGTGTCCCAAATAATCTGGTTCTTTATCCCGGGTAGTCACAATTAGTCCTTTTATTTTTCTATTTTGTACGGTGGTTTGTCCAAACCCTGAGGTGAATAAGTAAACACCTCATATCCATCTTTGGTAACGGCTAAAGAATGCTCGAACTGAGCTGATAGACTTTTGTCTCTGGTAACAGCCGTCCAACCGTTTGCCAGAATAATGCCGTCAGGTTTGCCGATATTTATCATCGGTTCTATGGTAAAGAACATACCTTCTTCCAACAAAGCTCCCGTTCCTTTTTTGCCACAATGCATGACATTCGGCGCATCATGAAAAACTTGTCCCAATCCATGACCGCAGAACATGTCAACAACGGAATAGCCATATTTATGAGCATATTCTTCAATAACCGCTCCGATATCTCCCAGTCTGGCCCCCGGTTTGACGACATCAATTCCGCGCATCAGACATTCATAGGTCACTTCCGTTAATCTTTTGGCTTTAACAGACGGTTTTCCGGCAAAATACATACGACTGGTATCACCATACCATCCGTCGACAATTGCCGTCACATCGATGTTCAACATGTCGCCGTCCGCCAGTTTGCGTTCATAATCTGGAATACCGTGGCAAATAACATGATTGATGGAAATGCAGACAGATTTGGGATATCCGTGATATCCGAGGCAGGCCGGAACAGCTCCCTTGGCTATCATAAACTCTCGGCACAAATCATCCAGCTCACCGGTTGAAACACCAACTTGCACATACGGAGTTATATAATCCAAACATTCCGCAGCCACTTTTCCGGCAGCTCTCATCTTTTCAAAGTCTTGCGGGTCATCATGAATGACAATCCCATCTTTACGCTTAAAACTCAAAATTTCACCTCGGTTATCAATATAAAATATTCATCGATCTGTTGATTGTTACATTATTTGTACCAACATTACATCCATAACAAATAAATTCAAGCCCGTTTTTCGCCTCATCGAATATTTTAGCTGCGGCGACGGGATCAAGCCCCCAGCTGAATTTTGCCTCGGCGCAATCTTCTCTCGGCACAATCATAAACACAATCGTCCGGTATCCTTTCTTTCTCAGACGGGCAAGATTTTCAAACATCTCTATTTCAAAAAAATTTATACCCTCAGGAAAAGCAGAGTATCCGCCTAATTTTCCATATACATTTTCAATAAAAACCACGCATTTTTCATGATTTTTATTCATTAATTCAAAGTCGGCAAAACTTAAGGCTTCACCGGAAGAAAATTCTCTACATGCGGAAAAATCCCGCAATTCCGACACCATTCCCTGTTCAAACGCCTCCAAAAACAATTGACGTTTGTAAGTCGGATTAACGAGAATCAACCCATCTTTGGTTTCAATAAACTCAATTTCATGTTGCACGATCCGAAGTCGCGGCTGTTTTTTCAAATAAACATAATTTCCCGCAACACAAATATTTCCGATTTTCAAGGAAGAACAAAAGGCTGTAATGATTTTTCCGCCATCCAAACGCACATCCATCAAAAGAGAATTATACCTTTTGACAATTTCACCCCGAATCAGATTTTTTTCGATATTCAAATCAGTCCTTGCCTTTAAATCATGTTATTGACCATTAGATATTATATAAAATTCATTTTTTGGCAAGGATATCCTGATGAAACATATGATAAAATTTATTTACGCATTTGTTATTGTGGCATTAACCTCATATATCGCCGGATTTTTCACGCGATACGGCTTGGCCGCTTGGTACGACAATCTCCCGAGATTGCCCTTAACACCGCCGAATTCATGGTTTCCAATTATCTGGAACATTCTATATTTTCTGATGGCCGTTTCCTTTGCCCTAACATTAATCCGCGCCGAATTTGACTGTCAGAGAAAAATAAACCGCCTGTTTGTCGGACAGCTCCTTCTGCAAATCATTTGGTGTTTCGTCTTCTTTTACTTGGGGTATATCGGTTTGGCCTTTGTCATCATCTTTTTCCTCGACGTCGTTGTCTTCAAGATGATACAAATATTCAGCAGAATTGACAAGAAAGCCTCTTGGTTGCTTTATCCTTATTTTTGGTGGCTGGTTTACGCAAGTTTTCTAAACTTTTGCTTCCTGTATTTTTACGGAGCAATCGTAGAGTTTTAATAAAATTTCTCTAGACAGGCGTGCTTCTTTGTTTTATTAATAGCAAGTTAATATTTTTTGATTTTTGGGAAATAAAAAATGACTATTGCTGTTAAACAAATCAGAAGCACGTTCCTTGACTATTTTGCCAAGAACGGGCACAAAATCGTTCCTTCATCTTCTTTGGTGCCGAATAACGACCCTACCCTGATGTTTACCAACTCCGGTATGGTTCAGTTCAAAAATATTTTGGCCGGTAATGAAACACGCGATTACACCCGAGCGGCAACTTCCCAAAAATCTGTCCGTGCCGGTGGAAAACATAATGATTTGGACAATGTCGGCTATACGGTCAGACACCATACTTTCTTTGAAATGCTCGGCAACTTTTCGTTTGGTGATTATTTCAAAGATGATGCCATCCGCTTTGCATGGGAAGTCGTCAATAAAGAATTCGGCATTGATAAAAGCCGTTTGGCCGTGACTTATTATCATACAGATGACGAAGCTCGCCAAATTTGGAAAAAAGTTTCCGGCCTGCCGGATGACCGTATTATTCCGATTGCCACTAAAGATAACTTCTGGCAAATGGGTGACACAGGTCCTTGCGGTCCCTGCTCCGAAATCTTTTTTGACCATGGTCCCGAAGTTTGGGGCGGTCTTCCGGGCACACCGGAAGAAGACGGCGACCGTTGGATTGAAATTTGGAATTTGGTTTTTGACCAATTTGAAGACCTGCCGGACGGAACCAGAATTCCTTTGAAGCGTCCGTCAATCGATACCGGTATGGGATTGGAACGAATCGCCGCTATTTTGCAAGGTGTTCACTCGAACTATGAAATTGATATTTTCCAAAACCTGATTAAAGCAATCGCCGATTACGCCAACTCTGATCCGGAAGGTCCGCTTAAAGCATCACACAATGTAATCGCCGACCACTTGCGTTCCACAGCCTTTTTAATCGCTGACGGCGTTTTACCCTCAAACGAAGGGCGAGGTTATGTTCTGCGCCGCATTATGCGTCGTTCAATGCGCCACGCTTACATGCTCGGCGTAAAAGAACCGATGATGTATAAACTTCTTCCCGCTTTGCAAAAGGAAATGGGGGAAGCCTACCCCGAACTTTATAAAGCGGAACCCCTTATCAAAGAAACAATCCGCTGTGAAGAAGAACGCTTTTTGAAAACACTGGATAAAGGTTTGCGTCTTCTGGACGATGAAGCCGGACATCTGAAAGCCGGCGACACGTTCAATGGCGAAACAGCATTCAAACTCTATGATACCTATGGTTTTCCGCTAGATTTAACTCAGGATGCCCTGCGTCTGAAAAACATTGCTGTTGACACCAACGCTTTTGACGCGGCAATGGAACGCCAAAAAGCGGAAGCCCGCAAAAACTGGGCCGGTTCAGGCGATGCGGGAACAGAAAAAATTTGGTTTGCCATTCAGGAAAAATTGCCGGCCACCGAGTTTTTGGGTTACACGACACTAAAAACCGATGCTCAAATCACAGCTTTGGTTCAAAATAACCAAGAGGTTGACACCGTTACTGTCGGAGAATTCTATCTTTTGGCAAATCAGACACCTTTTTATGCCGAAATGGGCGGTCAAGTCGGTGATAAAGGCCGAATCGTCAATGCCGATTTTGAAGCGGATGTTCTTGACACTAAGAAAAAGCTCGACGGTCTCTATGTTCATGTTTGTAAATTGAATAAAGGTACCGTTAAGAAAGGCGCTATGGTCACTTTTGAGGTTGATGCGACGAATCGTCATGCTATTGAAGCCAATCACACGGTAACACACCTGCTCCATCATGCTTTGCAGGAAAAATTCGGCGCCAGCGTTACTCAAAAAGGCTCTATGGTTGCAGCCGACAGAATGCGTTTTGACATTGCCTATCCCAAACAGATTAGCGAATCGGAAATTCGGGAATTGGAGACAACAGTTAATGCTTTGATTCGCGAAAATTTACCGGTGAGCACCAAATTGATGTCTCATGATGAGGCTGTTAATTCGGGGGCCATGGCTTTGTTTGGTGAAAAATACGGTGATGAAGTTCGCGTTGTGTGCGTCGGTGACGGCGTATCCACCGAACTTTGCGGCGGAACACACGTTAAACAAACCGGTAATATCGGCTATTTCAACATTATCAGCGAAGGCGCTGTTGCAGCCGGTGTGCGTCGTTTGGAATGTGTTACCGGTGCCGCGGCCGAGCAATTTGCTCTGGATATGGAAGATTGTTTGCATCGCGCCGGTAATTGCCTCAAAGTCGGCATCAGCGATTTGGAAAACCGCATCAAACAATTGCTTGATGAAAAGAAAGAGCTTGAAGTTCAATTGTTTGAAATGAAAAAGAAGTTGGTTAACGGTCAGGCGGCTGATAATTCAAAGCAATTTGAACAAATCAAAAATGTTAAGTTTGTGGCAAAAGTTTTGGAAAATATTTCTCCAAAAGAATTGAAAGCTTTCATTGACGAAATCAAATCTCAGTCAAAAGACGACACATTGATTGCCCTCTTTTCAACAACGGACGGAAAAGCCTCTGTGGTTATCGGCGTTAGCGACAATATCAAAGCGACCTACCCTGCGGATAAGCTGATAAAAGTCGTAGCTCCGTTTGTCGGGGCCCAAGGTGGCGGCGGTCGTGCGGATATGGCGCAAACCGGCGGACCGGATTCGAGCAGAATCGATGAAGCTATTGAAGCTTTGCGTCAGGCAATTTAATTATTAGATGACAAACTTCCGGAAACTCCCCTCATTATTGGGGAGTTTCTTTTATATAACCGATTGAAAAACAATATTTATACAAAAAAATGCATTTTTTGTCATTTTTGTACTTGATTTAAATTTCAAAATATGCTTTAATACTTTTAGAAATTGAATTATCGTGTAAACTATCATGAACCCGCTTATAGTTTTATGCTATTAAGCACAAAAACAAACTTTCAAATGAATACTGTACAAAACTACATCGTAGAGAAGTTTGAAGCATTCTCAAACAGCCGTAACATCACCCTCCTCGCAACTCCGACAATGTGCCGCGTCATCATCCCCGCCTCAACCAAGGGCAAGACCCAGCACATGGCCGCTCCCGCAGAGAAGAACGGCATCCCCGGCTTCCTCATCAACCTCGGCCACGGAAGCCCTCTGTAAGCCGCTCAAAGACGGCTCCACCGTCAAGGGCAACGCCCGCTTACACCGTAGCAAAAGCGGTATCACTTTTACGGCAATATAAGACAATCTTTTACCTTAAAACTGTACCATTTGAAAAACGGAAAAGTCCTGCTTGTAAAGCGGGACTTTTTCACTTTTTAAAGACCACGACAGGCAGAACACGGTCTGTATCCCCGCCTTTTTTTCCTGAAAATAAGGTATT
>CATGXW010000040.1 GCA_949542085.1 uncultured Alphaproteobacteria bacterium | reverse complement strand
TCCTCTTAACCGCAATCCTCTCGACCAGATCGGTTTTGCCGCCGCCTATAACAAAATTAATCAAACGGCTGTCGGAGAAAATACCAGCCATCACGCGGAAAAAGTTCTGGAAGCTTATTGGGCTTGGGGAGTTTCCAAGTGGATGACGCTCACTCCCGATATCCAGTTTTACTTTGATCCGGCACTTAATGCCAAATCCGACCACGCAACGGTTCTCTCCCTGCGTGCCAGTGTTTTCTTTTAAAAATAAAGCACCGAAACGGTGCTTTATTGGGTTTAACTAACGTTATGTATTAGATTTTCCCTTGTTTTTAGCCATATACGCAGCCGTTAACACGGGAATATTTTCTGAAGAAGCCGCGTCAACATTGTTTTCAGACACATCTCCGTTTGATGACAAGAAAAACATTTTTTGTGCCAAACTTGCAAATTTTTGTGGATTTTTTTGTTTCAAACCATCAACGATCTCAAAAAAACCGTCTCCATCTTTTTCTAAACAATCAAGAACAATATTTTCTTTCCGATCTTGCATATAAAGCACTGCCAACTCTTTTAGAACTTCTCTGGTATCAATAACATATCCGGCAACACCCAAGGGATGTTTGCCGTCATTGATATCCCGATTGCCGGCATCATACAAAGGTGTTCCGTCTTCCGCTCTGCCGTCAAATGAAATCATATGGCTCATGGATTTGCCATTTTTTTGAGTTTGCCAAGCCAGTGTTCCCGCACCATATTTGTAATTTCCGTCAGCATCCTTTTCCATCATTGTTTTAGTAATATCCTTTGTATAAACAACACTCTGAGGAAAAGCTTTCTTCATGTAATTCACAAAGCTCACACAACTCAAGCCGTTATGTTCTCCCGTTTTATAGGTTAAATCCGTAAACTCGAGATACTGAGACGCCAGTTTAACGAAGGAACTTTGCACAGTTGCTTGACAATAAGGGATTGCGGTCGCATTCCGATGTGACGCTCCCGACGCCTTGTTGACGACTTTCGTTCTTTGCTTGTTATGCGGCAGTGTCCCGCGACGAGACATTTGCAAGGTATCCACCTGAGCATTCATCTCGGCAACATATGCATTAATCAGCTCATCGGCCCGAACCTCGGCCCGCTGCCGAATGACTTCAGCCACAACCTCCGGATAGTCACGCGTTACCTGAAGACCAAATTTTTTAATATCTAATTTGGGCAATTCCTGTTTAAAACGCATCACTCCGGCAATCAAATCCTGATCAACGGTGATTTCTTTACGTTCGGAGTTATCCTTATCTTTCAGGGGAGTGTCAGCTTTCACGACAGAGGGAGCCAAAGCCATGCCTAAAACTATGCCGCTACTGAGCTTCAAATTGCGAATTCTTTCCAAAATCGTCAATTTTTTTTGTTCCGCGCGTTGATGATGGCGTATCTCTTTACGTCGCGCCTTTTTATTTTTCTTAGATTTTGCCAGACTTTCTCTAGCCTCTTTCAACTTTGCAAAAACGTCCATTTTTGTCCCCCTTAATTGCCCTCAATTTATCATAATCTTTTGATTGTTTCAACCTAAATAATTGTCATTACTGTTGAATTTTAGCTTTACTTTTACTACAAATTGAGAATAAATAGTCGTATTGTGCGAAAATTAACAATGATTGCGAAATGTTATGTCAAATTTATTAAAAGTTTTTTCGGTTCTCGTTACACTAACCTTCCTCTCTTCTTGTAAAACCCTTCCTGAAACCCAGCCCGTTCCCGAAGTTGTTCAGCCACAAACAACTCAACACCCCCTCACGGTTATCGGCGGTGTGGAACCGGTTTACTTTTTGCCAATCAACGCACCTTTTGCCGCGAGAATCGATACAGGAGCCGAAACCTCCTCCATCGATGTTTCCGACATGCGTTTCTTTGAAAGAGACGGTGAAAAATGGGTTGCTTTTGAGCTCAACCATGACGGAACGCAAGAACATCATCGCTTTGAAAAAAAGATTGTTCGTAAGGTTAATATCCGTCGTATTGATGAAGATGAGCAACGTGTTGCCGTCATGATGACCATTAAAATCGGCTCGGAAGTCATTACGACTGAATTCACACTGGCCAACCGCACAAAGTTTGTTTATCAGGCATTAATCGGCCGCAATATTCTTAAAGGCCGGTTTATGGTTGATCCGTCTATTGAAAACACTCTTCACTAATTAATTGAGAATCTTGATGTTAAAAAAATTTGCTTCCGTTCGTTTTACTCTTTCTATTCTGCTGTTTTTATCAATATTGTTTGCCGGATACAGTATTTATTATAAAGTTAAATACTGGGGATTTAACTTCGCCCCCAAACAAAACGCGGATGTTTGGACCGTGGAAGCGCACATCTCTTTTGAGCCGAACGGAGATCCGATAAAAGTCAGCCTAACCACGCCGGCAAAAAGTGATGAATTTAAAATTTTAGAGGAAAACATTATCGCTCCGGGATATGCCGTCAAAAAAGACGAAAGCACCTCGCGCCTTTTTTTAACAGCCCCGAAGTTGAAAAAAGATCAAGATATTTATTATCGGGTCATGTTATTTGACAATATCGACTCACGAGGAAAAACCAAAGCGCCTAAGCCCGACACACCGAAAAAGCCTATTTTTGAAGAACAACGAATGGCCGTCTCCAAGCAGATTATTGAAATGGCGAAAAAGGAAACGGGAGATGATGTGGCCCAAATTATTCGTTTTTTAAACAAAGTGCCGTTGGAGCCGATTGTTCAGTCTTATCTTCCCATGCAAAAAACACCGCGTGACATGGTAGAAACCATCAGCAACCTGCTGGCGATAAAAGGGATTCCCTCACGAATGGTACGCGGCTTTAAGCTGGAAGAAAATAAAAAATCTCTGGCTCCCGATTTGATGATTGAAGCCTATATGGATAATGTTTGGAAAACATACAATATCGAAACCGGAGACAAAGGCTTGCCTGAAAACTTTGTTGTCTTTCAACGCGGCGGAGACGCCTTAATCGACGTTGAAGGCGGTAATAATTCGGTTATTCGCTTCTCCGTTATGAAATCAATCGCCTCTTCCATGAGTTTGGCCAATAAACGAGCAAAGTTGGCAGACAATAAATCGTGGTATGATTATTCTATTTATAACCTGCCTCTTGCGGAACAAAACACTCTAAAATGGCTGTCTATTTTTCCTTTGGCGATTTTGGTCATTGTTTTGATGCGTAACGTGGTCGGTTTGCAGACTATGGGGACATTCACCCCGATGTTGCTGGCAATGGCTTTGGTTAAAACAGGTTTTTGGTCAGGTTTATTGTGTTTTGCTCTTATTGTCGGGGTCGGGCTCGCCATCCGTTTTTGGTTGTCACGCCTCAATCTGTTGATGGTTCCGAGAATTTCCTCTGTCGTCATCATTGTCATCATTATGATGCAGTTTTTGACGGTCATCGGTTATCAATTCAAATATGACGTTGCTCTGTCCGCCGTCTTTTTCCCAATTATCATTATGGCGTGGATTATTGAGCGCGCCTCCATTACTTGGGAAGAGGACGGAGCCGTTAACGCCGGAAAGGAAATTTTTAACAGTTTGTTTGTGGCTATCATCACATATTTCATTATCAGCAACGAATATATCCGTCATATTATGTTTGCTTTTGAAGAACTCAATCTGGTTATTTTGTTTATAGTGATGTTGCTTGGCACCTATACCGGTTACAGATTGCTGGAATTAAAACGGTTTAAACCTCTGGTCAAAGAATAAGACAATGTTCAAAAAACTTTTTTCATCATTCGCAAGTCCCAGAAAGCTTAAAGAAGCAGGCATTCTGTGCATGAATAGCCGCAATTATGATATTATCTTCAAGAATAATCAGCGCCGCCTATATCCGTTGGTTGATAACAAAGTGCTGACGAAAAAACTGGCAAATGAAATCGGAATCAACACTCCGGGGCTTATCGGCAAAATAGATCATCAGCATGAAGTCAAAAATATTCTTGAGATTATCCGCGGCTATAAGGAATTTGTCATAAAACCGGCGCAAGGAAGCGGCGGCAAAGGTGTTTTGGTCATTACCGATTATGAAAACGAGATTTTTACGACAGCTTCCGGCCGACAGATATCCTATGCCGAAGTTTATCAGCATATTTCCAACATTCTCAGTGGCCTGTACAGTTTGGGCGGAAAATATGACTCCGCTGTTATTGAAGAACTGGTTCACTTTTCAAATATTTTTAAAGATTACAGCTATCAGGGCGTGCCCGATGTCAGGATTATCGTCTACAAAGGGTTTCCAGCCATGGCCATGACCCGCCTGCCGACAAAAGAATCCGGAGGAAGAGCGAATCTTCACCAAGGGGCTGTCGGCGTCGGACTTGATATTGCCACCGGAAAAGCTCTGCGCGGCGTGGTCAGAAACAAGCCTGTTTTTATTCAACCGGATACAGGGGCTGATTTAATGCAAATTCAGGTTCCCTATTGGCGTGAACACCTGATTATCGGTTCAAAAGCCTATGAAATGACCGGACTGGGTTATTTGGGAGCCGATATTGTTCTTGATGCTTTTCGGGGACCGATGATGCTGGAACTCAATGCCCGTCCGGGGTTGGCAATCCAAATTGCGAACGGTATCGGTCTGGCTAACCGCCTCAAAGAGATTGAAACATATCCAAGCGGCTTAACACCGGAAGAACGCGTTGATTATGTTATGAAGAAAGCGGAGAAATAAACATTTCATGACAAAAGTTTGCAATCGCCCGTTTGTGAACCTATATAGATATTGAAAGCATTATCATTTTGAAAGAGGGATACGATGTCTGAAACAAGTGAAACCAAGCAAGAAACAAAACTTTTGAAAAATTCCGAAGCAAAAAAAATAAGCAAGCCGGCAACCAAAGGCCTGAAAAAAGCTGAAACGCCGAAACTTGGCGTCAGCAAAAGCAGAGCAAAAAAAATCAAACATTCCTATACCGTTAAGGATGCTGAAAACGCACTTCTT
Organism: uncultured Alphaproteobacteria bacterium; assembly: GCA_949542085.1. Lineage (GTDB taxonomy): Bacteria > Pseudomonadota > Alphaproteobacteria > RF32 > CAG-239 > CAZU01. The sequence goes on along the minus strand of CATGXW010000040.1, from coordinate 2,023 downwards.
CTGAAAATCAAGGACGGTGATGTGGTTATCGAAATGTTTCCCGAAGACGCACCCAACCATGTTGCCCGCATAAAAGAACTGGTACGCGCCGGATTTTACAATGGTCTGAAATTTCATCGTGTTATTGACGGTTTCATGGCGCAGACAGGTTGTCCGTATGGTAACGGAACAGGCGGCAGCGGCAAAAAACTGAAAGCTGAATTCAACCGTCGTCCCCATAAACGCGGCACTGTTTCCATGGCTCGCTCAATGTTTCCGGATTCTGCTGACAGCCAGTTTTTCATCTGCTTTGGTGACTGTAGCTGGCTTGACGGTCAATATACCGTGTGGGGAGAAGTTACCTCCGGCATGGAACATGTTGACGCCATTAAACGCGGTACGGGAGCTAACGGCGAAGTTAACGAACCTGACGAGATTATCAGCCTGACCGTTATCGCCGATATTTAAATTTCTTTTGCCGAGCGCCGCTGTTTTTTGTCTAGACAGCGGTGCTTTTTTATGCTATTTTATTGGCAAATCCCAATTTTTTAGATTATGAAAAAGATATTATTTCTGCTGCTTGCGGTGTTGACGCTGTCTTCATGCAGTTCCGGAATGTGGTACCAAAAAAACAATCGTTACGTCTGGGCAACCAACAAGTATGACGCCGACAGACGCTTCGCCTCCAAAAATGTCATTACCCGAACAGATCGGAACGGCATTACGGAAACAAAGTCCACTTACACGAACTACACTTTCTCGCTTAGTTTTTACGGTTACAAACTTGTCAATGAACAAAGCAAGATATCCCTTTATCAGGGAGGAAGGCGCATCAACAGCTTCTCAAAAGACATTCCGCAAACTCACAATTGTCAGCTTGGCAATGTTCGCCTAATTGTTGATGTCAAATCATCACACACGGCTTACGTCAGGATTATTATGGGCAACAGCGTCCTAAAATCCGCAACGTACTAATCAGAGGGGAAGTTTTTTCTTCCCCTTTTTTATTTTTATTAACCTTATATTGTTAGAATACAGAAAAATAATGAGGTTAAAAAACATGCGCAGTGAAGAAGTTGCCATTAATCTGGCTGAAAACATGCTATTAACGACTGATATTGTTCTTGATAACAAGACTTATCATAAAGGTTATGCTCTGACCAAAGAAGACCTTATCATTTTTAAAATGCACGGTATTGAACGCATTTCCGGCGTTTTTACAGATGAGAACGACTTACATTACCACACCGTTTTAGGAATTGTCGCCGCCAAGCTTTGCGGTTCAAACACGGCTTATACCCTGAATAAAGAAGGTATTTGTCAAATTATTGCCATGACGACAGGTGTTTTTAACGGCCATGAAGAGCGCTTGTCTAAATTTAACCGCTTAGATGACAATATTATCCTTAACACAGTGGAGCCTTACTCCCTTGTTCGAGAAGGGGATGTCATCGCCTGTTTGGAAGCGATTACTCCGGCACTGCCTCAATCAGCCGTTGATGAAATTCTGTTTAAGCTTTCCGGAAACACGGAACTATTGTCCGTTCAGTCTCTGACGCCTAAAAAAGCGGCTTTGCTATACGCAAAAACCCATAAAAGCTCGACCGAAACCAAACATTTCACGAATGTGGTTAAACGTTTGGTCAAAGAATTTTCACCGCTGGATATCAGCTTTGCTTCCGAGTTCAACAGCGAATGCCATATTGACAATGTGGCGGACGCTTTGGAAGACGCTCTAAAATCCAATAACGACATTATATTTATCCTTCCGTCGTATCCCTCTGCCGGAAAGGATGATATTATTCCCAAGGCAATCTCAAAAATTACCGATGATGTTTCCATGCGGCATTTTCCGCAAATTGGCGCTCATGACTTATTAATCGCCGAAAAACGAAATAAAAAAATTATTGTTCTTCCTTATGGTTATGATAAAGCAGATGTTTCCGTTATCAACCGCTCGATTAAACAGGCGATATTTTCAGAAAAATTATCGGCAAGTGACTTCAATCGGCGTCACAACATCTTTATTCCCAACGGTCAGGCT
>CATGXW010000039.1 GCA_949542085.1 uncultured Alphaproteobacteria bacterium | reverse complement strand
CAATTCCGCTTCGCAAAAAACTGGCAAAGAAGGAAAAAAACGGATTTGTTTACTTAATCCGCAATAACAAAAACGAAATTTTTATTCGCAAACGTACCGAAAAGGGATTGCTTTCCGGCTTATATGAATTTCCATGGTCTGACAACGCTCCGCTATTTCCTCAGGCGCATGACACACATCAGGAAATCACCCACATTTTTACGCACTTCAAATTGAAATTGCATATTTACACATTGCAAACAGAAACGATAAACAGTTCCGGAAACTTCATCCCCATGGACGAATTAAAAAATTATCCTTTCTCAACGCTAATGAAAAAAGTTGCTGCTCAAGCCAACAAACTATAATTTTTCCAGCATTGATTTATAATAATCCAACGCCACACGAACCTTGGGAATGTCTTTCACCGTGCGATGAGAAATAAGATACAGCGTGGCCGAAACATCGCACGGAATATTATCCAAACAAACCATACCATGACCGCCGCGAACAAAATTCATCGGCATCACCGCAATACCGGAACCGCTGATAGCCAAATCATTAATAACAAAAGTACTGTTTGAATAACAAACACCCTTTTTGGCATTTTGAATCATTTTTTTGCCCTCGGTTGTTTGCCACCAACCGTCATTTTTGATTAACAACCGATGATTCGCCAGCAAATCGTTCAAATCTTGCGGATAAGAATGCTTCGCCAAATATTCCGATGCGGCAAAAAAGCCAAAAGAAATCTTTTTGCTGTATACAATAACCAAATCATCACCCTTGGGAATATGATATCCCATGCAAATATCATACGATAATTTACTCATATCGGGAACTTTATCAAACGTGTCAATAAAAAGAGTGATATCTGGATATTGAGATAAAAAATCACCTAAAAAGACATACATGTTGCTACGGGCATCACACTCATAAGCGACACGAACTTCTCCCTTAATATCTGTTTCAAGAGGGGCTACCGCGTAAGCTTGTTGCAAGTTCTGCTTGATAATATCGGCAATCTCAACAACCAACTCGCCTTTCTCTGTCAAGACGCAACCTTTTTCATTTGGTGTCACCAACTTGACACCCAACTCGTCTTCCAAGCTGTTCAAATATTTGTTTAAAGTATCAATTGAGGTGTTGAGACGGCGTGCCGCTTCTCTTTTTCCGGCATTCTGCTTAATTGCGTAAAGCATCATAATGCCTTCAATATTCATCATATCACGTTTGCTTAACATGAAAGTAGTCCTAAGTAGTCCAGATAGTTAATAAATTAATTAGCTGAGACACTTATAGAATGGATTATTTTTAATTGCAATACATTTTTACATTCTAATAAAAAATTTTTTATCATCTTACTGGAAAAATAATCTTTTATGATTATACTATTATTGTAACCCATATAAAGGAGGGACCAAAGATGGAACACGCAGACACCACCACCGAGAACCTCAGAATCAGACATGCGGCGCTTGACGCGCTCATCAGGGAAGAAGAATGCCATGTCTGGAAAAACCTAATCCGTATAGAACAGCTAAAAAAAGAAAAGCTCCGCCAGAAAGACGAAATACTCAGAAGAATTTTACAAAATCCAAATTAGTATCTCAAAACGCAAAGCCCCGCCACGGGGCTTATGTTTTATCGCCTAATTGCAAAAATTGTCCGCCGTGGTTGAGCATTCAACAACCGTTGAATATAGCGCCCCTGATAAAGATTAATCCCCAAATTGTTTCCAACTTCCACAGCTTGCGGATCATCGATGCGGCACAATATCATTTTCGCACGTTCCGCCTTATTGACATAGTCCATAAAATGTGTGTCCTCATGAATCAAATCCATAAAACTGGGATGCCAAATAATCTTCAGCAAATCACAATCTAGATTAACGCGATTCAAATACGTCAACTTGTCCACAGTGATACCGTCGATACAAATCTTATACCCGCGAGACTGTGCAAAATTTTTAGCCAACATAAAAGCTTTGATGTCGCTAAAAATATCAACCAATTGCAACTCCAAAATCACGGATGAGCGCATTGAAGGACTAATATTATCGTCAAATTCCAAAAAATCATCTGACAGGATTGTCGAAACATTAATGTTAACGCTGAAATTACCAGCTAACGATCCGTCATCATGGCGGTTAATTATTTCCAGAACCTTCTTATCCAACGTCTCGCTTAAAGATAAAAACAGCCATGGATTTGCTGTCAAATCAACATCCGGAAGCAGCATTTCCCGCAAATCCGGAATAGAGACATAGACCTCTTCAAACACCCGCTGAGGCGGCGCTTTTCGATTGCCGGCGGATAAAGCTCGAAAAATCAGCCACCGCCAAAACCTTCTGCACTTTGGCCAACATTTCAGGGGACAATTCCCGCCGCATTTTTTTCGCACTGGTATTAAAAACAGAAGACATCGGCTGAAGATGACTCTTATCCCTGCTGATACTCATCTCCTGCGTCGTATGCGCAATCGTCTCTTTGATCGCCTGAGTAAAAGCCTCACTCTCGACAGCCAAATCAAAAATCTTGATTAATCCGGCCTGAACCAAATCATCCGCATGCTTGACAACGGGATCGTCATGAAACATAAAACGAACCTTAACCAAACAAGCTTTCACTTCGTCATTACACTTTTTCTTGAAAAAAACAAGAACATCTTCGTTGGGCAACGAAAAAATTTCTCCATCCGACTTCTTCACCACATTTTCAAAAGTCTCGATAAGTTCCTGACGTTGAACCATCTTCAAACTGCCGGCCTGCAGTTTATGGGTATTAAAATACAAAACCTGATAATCATTAACATTAACGGCAATTTTTTTCATATAATCAAAAATGACGGTATCCGGTTTTATACTCGTATTGTCACCACCTCTGGCAAAAGCAATTCCCATATCACGCCCCCAGCATTTTTTCCAAATATTCTTTGTTCTTGCAGTTATCACGTTCATAACCGGACAACAACCGCCGGCGCTTCAAACAATCAAGAGCCTGACATTCTTTCCCATGCGGACATTGTGCTCGAACAAGAGCCACTTCCAAGGTATCAATATACGGCCCCTGAAAAGTATTCAATCCATATTTAACGCCCCAGCGAATTGCCTTTTCATCCGCACATTTCGCCAAAATAATCTTCTCTCGACCAAACTCACCAAAAACCTGCCGCAACTCCGCATTATCCATATCAAATTCCATCATCGGATTCCAAAAAATCTTGATAAAATCCGGCTCCAGACGATTAAGATTCAGCATATGTAAGGTTTCCGTACTCAATCCGTCAATCAAAAGCTTATGACCGCCGCGATTCAACAATTCTTTGGCTTCAAAATACAACGGAAGATTATTCAAAACATCCATCACCTGCACTTCAACAATAATTTTTTGTGTATCCGCCAGAAAATTCTTCGCAAAATCAACAAACTCGCGAGAAAAGACCGATGACAGGTTTAAGTTCAGACTGATTTGCTCCGGCCAGTTTTTAATATCTGCACTCTTGAAAGAAGCTATCGTTTTTTTATCCAAAGTCTGTGTTAAATATAAAAACAACCATCGATTGGCCAAAAAATCCAAATTACGACTGAAGCGACTGCTCAAATCTTTAACCGCCACAAAAAATTCTTGAAACAAAATTTTGAAATCATTATTGCCGCCAATGCGCATAACACTCTGGCGTTTCACCATTTCCGAAACATCAACATATGTATCCAGATAGTTGATGATTTCATCAATTTCCGCCGCGGTTATCGGATTCTTTTTCAAAGGCGCGTTCACCGGCACATCTCCGGCTTCAATAATTTGTTCAACATGCCGGTAAAAGGTTGTAAAATCCTCAGGAAACTCATACAAATGCGCAAAATCATCTTGTTTTTGAGCATAAAAGACCGGATCCGCCGACAATCCTTGTTGCAATTTTTGAACAGCCAGATCAACCGTTTCCGGTGCAATGTTTTTACCTAAAATGGCAAAATCTCCGGTTGACAAAATAAACATCAACCCGTCTGTCGCTCCCACCAAACCATCAAACATTTTGGCAAATATTTTTAGAAATCCGGGATGTCTGTTTTTTGGTTTAAGCTTAGAAACCCGAACAAACAACACAGCATAGCCATTCGGATTTTTGGCAATCCGATTCAAAGAATCAAGAAGATATCTTTCCGCTGCAAAACTTAAGCCCTTGGCCATCTGTGTCACCTTGTTTCATCTCAAACTTTTTAAAATGAGTTTAACCTGTTTTTCCTAACTTTCAGTTAATAGGATAATACATTTTGAACGGGATTTATTGTTGCCTTTTTAAAATGTTGCGATATACTCCACTCAGTTTTATAACCACAAAGAGAGATTAAGTATGTTAGTCCCCAAAAACAATGTCAATTCCATGCGCCACAATCTTCTGACCAAGATTGCCGGCAGCTACCTCAACAACCGTTTGGCCGATATCGATAACATTCCGGCCGAACTCATTCCCGACGATGCGGCTCCCATCCGCGGTTCAATCGCTCACGACCGTGAAGTCATCAAAGAACAATGTCTGGCTGCTTTGGGTATTTGCCCCGATGAAATCAACGCCGCAGAAAAAACTCTGGGCGAATTTGCTCAAGACGCTCTCAAAAGAGAAAAACTCTGCATCAATAAAATTTCTGTCATTCACAATGCTTGCGCGGCCTGCAAAAAACCACAACATGTCGTCAGCGATCAATGCCGTGGTTGCGTTGCCCGTCCCTGCATGGTGAACTGCCCTAAAAAAGCCATCAGTTTTGTTGACGGCAAAGCGCATATCGACACCAATCTGTGCATCAATTGCGGCATCTGCAAAGAATCATGCCCCTATTCAGCCATCATCAAAGCTCCTCTGCCTTGTGAAGACGCTTGTCCGGTCAATGCTTTGTATAAAGATGACGAAGGCAAAGAACATATCGATCACGAGAAGTGCGTTTCCTGCGGTCAATGCCTCCGCTCCTGCCCGTTCGGCGCTATTGTTGAACGCTATCACATGATTGATGTCCTCCGCAAAATCAAAGAAACCGATAAACGGGTTGTTGCCATGTTGGCTCCTGCGGTTATGGGACAATTCAGCGGCACAATCAACAATCTTGTCGGAGCTTTGAAAAAACTCGGTTTCTCTGATGTTATGGAAGTTGCTGTCGGCGCTGATATAACCACTCAAAAAGAAGCCGCCGAGTTCGTCGAACGCATGGAAGAAGGCCAAAAATTCATGACAACATCTTGCTGTCCGGCATACTTCCGCGCGGCTCATGTTCATATTCCGGAATTGGCTCCTTATGTTTCCACCACCAAAACACCGATGTATTACACCGCGGAACTTCTCAAACAAGAAGATCCTGACAGCATCAGTGTGTTTGTCGGCCCCTGCTTGGCAAAACGGATGGAAGCCGAAAGCGATCCCAATACCGATTACGTCATCACTTTTGACGAATTACATGCTATTTTTGAAGCCGCAGGTATCAATGTTGCCGAATGCCCTGAAGAAACTTTGGATAAAATTTCTCACGCTCAAGGTCGCATTTTCCCGATTAGCGGCGGTGTTGCCGGCGCTGTTGCCAGCCTTGTCGGTGATAAAGTTGAACTCAAGCTCGAAAAAATCGACGGTCTGAACAAAGACAGCATGAAAATATTAAAACGCTATGCGACCAAAGGCGGTGAAAACAACATGATTGAAGTCATGACTTGTGCCGGAGGTTGCGTTGGCGGACCGGGCTGTATAGCTCTTGCAAAAAAAGCGGCACGTGCTGTTGAAACCTATGCCCAAGCCGGAGAACAGCTAACCTCCGAAACCAAAATAGGTTAACAATTTCCCCTCGGTTTCCGAGGGGATTTTTTTATCCTCACAAATCACCCCGAGTAAAGTCTGGGTGATTCTTTTGATGAACTCACAACTTGATTCACTCCGCCCTCCGATTATGAAAACGGCAAAGCCATCATATCCCTTGGAAAAAAATTAATAGCACCACATTTTCCCGTTTGTTGCGCTAAAGAACATTACTCCCCCGCCTTTATACTCGAACCCTTTTCCATAAAAAAACAAAAGCAGTCTTTACTTACAAGTAAAGACTGCTTTTGTTCATTGGTTAGCAAAACAGTAATTGCGAACCTCAGGCATCAAACACATCGTATCAACGATGTCACCAACGGTTTCCCAGCGATCAACCTCATCTTCGATGAGCTCACAGGAAAAAGTCGTTTCAAGATCGTGCAACAGAAAAGCCCTTTCAAACACACCGTCGCATAAGTCGCTAAAGACATTGACTTCGTTCCTTACTTCTTCAACGTTACGTCGAAGGCTCGTTGCGATGACTTCCTTAACCTTGAAGGCAATCATCAGATCTAGTGAATTCTTCATATAATAATTTTTAAAAATTTCTTAGTACGGATTTTGTACCATTTTCCCGTTAGAGAGTCAATAAAAATCACTCCCTACACCTCTGGCACCGAAGAATGTGTCTGCTTTTCTGCGCAAACCGGAGATTCTGCGGATTTATCTATTTTTTCGCCACAGATAACTTTTTTAATTTCATCTCCGGTCAAGGTCTCATATTCAATGAGAGATTGCGCCAAAGTTTCCCACTCTTTTTGTTTCTCCTGCAACATTTTTTTAGCCTGCTCATAAGCGGTTGTCACCAAGCGTTTAATCTCGGCATCAACCAAACGGGCGGTATCTTCACTCATGTTCTTGCTCTGAGTAACCGATTTTCCCAAAAAAACCTCTCCGGAATTTTCAGCATACAAAACCGGACCGAGTGTATCACTCATTCCCCATTCCGTAACCATTGAACGAGCCAAATTTGTCGCTGCGGCAATATCGGAAGAAGCTCCGGAAGTAACCTTGTCATAGCCAAACTTCAATTCTTCGGCCACACGTCCCCCCATCATAATGATTAAACGAGACAACATTTTGGAGCGAGAATAAGAATACTGATCTTTCTCCGGAAGTTGCTGAACCATCCCCAAAGCCCGACCTCTCGGGATAATTGTAGCTTTGTGAATAGGATCCGTATCCTCAACAAACAAAGAACAAATAGCATGTCCGGCCTCATAATACGCCGTCAGAAGCTTTTCCTTTTCATCCATAGCCATGGAACGACGTTCGCTACCCATCAAAACTTTATCCTTCGCCTCGTCAAAATCTTTTGACGTTACCTTGTGCTTGTTCTTGCGAGCAGCCAACAAAGCGGCCTCATTAACAAGGTTTGCCAAGTCAGCGCCGGAAAAACCGGGAGTACCGCGGGCAATAACGGACAAATTAACATCTTTTGCCAGAGGAACTTTTTT
>CATGXW010000038.1 GCA_949542085.1 uncultured Alphaproteobacteria bacterium | reverse complement strand
GTACACCGGATACCGCCAGTGAGGTTTTGCGCGCGGCCACATCCGGCCACTTGGTGTTGTCGACGGTACACGCCAATAATGTGACGGATGCGATTTCTTCGGTTGTGAAATATGCAACAGCGGCAAACATGAGTGAAGAGTTGGCTTATGATTTGTTTTCACGCAGTATGTTGGCCACACTGCATCAGGTTATGGTCGGCACAACGGTTAAACGGCCGCAGGTTTCTTATTTGTTTGCCAATCCGAATACAAACAAAGGTGACCAAGTTCGCGGTATCATCAAGAGTGGAAAACTCAATCTGGGAACAGCCATCGAAACGCAAATGATTCGTATGGCACAGGGATTACCTTTGTTTTCGGATATTTAATTATTCAATATCCCAAGGAAAAACGACCCATTGGTCAGGTAAGGTACGAGCAAAAATGTTCGTGTCTTTTTTTCCGTTTGGTTTGGCGTAAACCGCAACGCGACAAGCATTTGGAAACAGTTTTTGCAAAATTTGAAATGTTTGGCCGCTGTCTGACAGGTCGTCAACAATTAATGTTTGCGTATCAGCAGCTTCGAGTTTGTTGTCAACGACAATATCGTCAGCCGCGCGTTGTTGGGTCGCGTCATAAGTTTGGATATTGACGCTGTCGCATTGGCGGATATCCAGTTCGTAGGATAATATGCCGGCGGGAATAAGACCGCCGCGGCTGACGGCGATAATTCTATTGAAGTGGCCGTGCTCTTTTATTTTTTGCGCCAGATTTTTAACGTCTTGGTGGAATTCGTTCCATGAGATATAAAGTTTATTTGTCATTGTTTGTTGTTCCGTCGCCGTATTCTGATTTTAATTTATAGACATATTCAATCACATCTTCGTCATCCCAGTCGACAGAACCTCTGATGCGTCCGATTTCTTCCGCTTTTTTATTAATTAAAACAGTGTGCGGTGATGTGAAAATGCCGAATTCATCGGTGAGTTTTCCATTCTTGTCGACAAAGAACTCAACATCCTGCGCTTTGAATTTTTTTAAGAATTTTTGTTGTTCTTCGGCATTGTTCCATTCTTCGGCTTTTGAAATTAAAATAGCTTTGATACCGGTGTCTTTTGTTTTGAGGACAAAATTGTTGAGGTCGTCAAGTTCTCTGATACAGGGAACACAATGACGAGACCAAAAAATAGCTAAAACAAAGTCGCCTTTGAAGTCGCTCAATTTGACTTCTCCGCCATATGGATTGTAAATCGGCGTTTGCGGCGCTTCTCTGGGGTAGGCGAAAATGTTTATGCCTTTGGCTGCAGCGTTGACGCCGGTTAAACACAGAATTCCAATGAATAAAAGTGCGATATATTTTTTTAACATATTCCCTCTGTATAACTTAAATTTTACTTAACCCTTGTTTTGATATGGTTATAGTATAACCATAAACAAGTAAAGGAATGGTATATGAAAAAATTTTTCTTATTGGCAATGCTTGCGGTTGTTATGAGTCTTTCCGCTTGTGGTAAATATGCTTTGCCGGAGCCGTATCCGGACAGCGGTTATCCTCATTCGTATCCCCGTAATTAATTGGATGGAGAAAGCAAATGATTGCAGATAAAGATTTAGAACAAGAAATGATTCCGTATGTGGAATTTGCCGATAATGCCAATGAGCGTACGCCTTGCGTATTGGTTTTGGATTGTTCGGGATCGATGCGCGGAGAGCCGATTAAGCAGCTTAACGCCGGATTGAAGGCTTTGGAAAAGGAGCTTAAAGAAGATATTGATGCCAGTTCCCGTGTGCAGTTATTGATTATCAAGGCTTTTGGCAAAGACGAGGCCGTTATTGCGTCAGATTGGATTGATGCCATGAATTTTCAGGCGCCGGAGATGGAAGCCGGCGGTTTGACGCCGTTGGGCAAAGCAATGGAAAAAGCTTTGCAGAAGATTGAAGAACAAAAATGTTTGTATGACAGTTGCGGTGTGACCTCAAAACGTCCATGGATTTTCTTAATCAGTGATGGAGAGCCGACGGATTATGATTGGGAGATTGTGGCCGAAAAATGCCGTTTTGCGCAACAGAACAAAAAAGTAGTGATTCATGCCGTGGGAACTCAGGGGGCTAATTTGGATAAGTTGGCCAAGTTTTCGACGATTAGTCCGAAAAGACTGAGTGGATTGCGTTTTACCGAATTTTTCCTGTGGCTGAGCCGCAGTGTGTCTTGTGTGTCAAAAGCCGCACCGAATGTTCCCGATCTTTTGGAAGATATTGGCGAGTGGAATGAAGAATAAACACCCATCCATAAAAGTTGTTGCCGCCAGTGTGACCGGTGCTTTGCATCGGCATAACGAGCAATTGTGCCAAGATTGTTTTCGGCATGTGGAAGGGCGCAATTTTGTAGCGGTGGTTTCTGACGGTGCCGGTTCGGCCAAGTTTGGTAAAATCGGAGCGAGGGTTGTTTGTTCAACTTTATGTGATTTGTTAAAAAACTGCCCTTTTGAGCGGGCGGAGCAAGCCGTTGTTCACGCGTTGAAAGTTGCGCGGGAGAAGTTAGTCCGTCATCGGATGAACAAGAGCAAAGATGAGATGGGCTTGGCTGATTTTGCGGCAACGGTTGTCGGTGTTGTTTATCGGCATGGAAGAGGGCTGTTTTTTCATATCGGTGACGGCGCGGCAATCGCCTTAAAAGATGAACAAGGCGGTGATTTTATCGCGTCTCGTCCGGCTAACGGTGATTTTTCATGCGAGACATTTTTCTTTACGCAAATGGCATGGGCTGAAAATTTGCGCTTTACGGCTTTTGACGGGGCGCAGACATTGTTTTTGATGAGTGACGGATTGACAATGTTTTCTTTTAGCAAGGATTATCGAGAGATTGAAAAAGGATTTATTTTGCCGATTAATAATTTCTTGAGCAAAGAAAAAATGAAAAGCCGTGCGACAAGAGCTTTGGCAAACACGCTGAATATGCCTCGGGCGCAAAAATTGAATCCAGATGACAAGACGCTGATTTGGGCAAAGGTGCAGTAATGCCGGAAGAAAATATAACATATAATGCCATATATGCTGATGGTTCTTTCGGTCGGGTTACGCTCGGGGAGCTGATTAACCGAGGCGGGGCTTCCGGCAAGATTTATTTGGTGGAAAATAAACCTGATTATGTGGCTAAGATTTTTCACAATCGTCATAAAAGCAAGACAAATCGTCAAAAATTGGAAGCGATGCTTTTGAATAAGCCGAATTTTTCACCGGTGGAAAATGAAGGGCGTTGCTATACTCAGATTGCATGGCCGGAAGCGGTTTTGGAAGATGAAAAAGGGTTTTGCGTCGGTTATTTGATGCCGTTGATAAATATGGAATCGGCAGTATCTTTGGATCATTTGTTGCAAAAAGCCATTCGTCAGAAATTGGGGCTTCCCGAAAAATACGCCTATCGGATATTCGCGGCATATAATGTTGCTTCGATGGTGACTTCTTTGCATAAATGCGGGCATTATATTGTCGATTTGAAGCCGTCAAACGTGTCGGTTTATAAGGAAAATATGCTGGTGGCGATGGTGGATTGCGACGGGTTTTCCATTCAGGGGGAAAATACTCGTTATCCGGCGGAGTTTGTCAGCGAGGAGTATATCTATCCAGAGGGGATGGATAAAACCTGTGCCGAAATGGGAGAAGAACAGGATAAATTTGCGCTGGCGGTGATTATTTTCAAATTGTTGAATAACGGTATACATCCGTTTTCCGGTGTTCCCCGTAAGAGCGACGATGACATGCTGACAATCCAAAACAGAATAGAGCGCTATCATTACGCTTATGGTTTGTGGCCTGATAAATATCAAGCGCCGCATCCTTACAGTATTCATGAGTATTTTGCCAGAGAAACTCTGGAGCTTTTTGAGCGGGCTTTCACTAAAGGCGGGATACGTCCGACGGCATATGAATGGCAGGAACATTTATGGAAGCTTATGCACAATCTGCGCTCATGCAAAAAGAATCATAATCACGTTTATTTTTCGGCCAAAGGCTGCGGCTTGTGTATGAGCGAAGAAAAGTTTTATGCCGATATGGCCGCGATTAAAAACAAGTTTCGGAAACCCGAGAAAATCAGGGGAATAGAAGTTACGGAGCTTTCTGTCGAGAAGAATGAACAGAATAAAAAAGAACGGCAGGCTTTGAACGATAAAATGCAATATATCGGTATTGGCGGAACTGTTGTTTATCTTTTGGTTTTTACATTTTTGTTTCAAATTCTAGGTCTTTTTAAGGACGGGCTGATCGTTGCCGGATTGGGGATTCAGGCGATTGCTGCGGTGTTGGTCATGTTCGGCATTCACCGATTGTTTAATCGTTATGAAAAAGAGGTCCCCTTGTTGCAAAATAAAATGTTGACGGAAATGCTGCAGGTATATGCAATTATATGTATTATCATCGCCTTGGTTTCTGTTAATGACATCCCTAAGAATTTGCTTGATTTAGCCCCTTGATGTGCTATATATGATAGCGGTTTAAACTATTTATTTTAAGGAAAAAAAGTTGAAAAAGTTAAATCCGATTATGATTTCCGGAAAGGAAGTCTATCCGCTGATTGAAGGCGGTAAAGGCATTAATGCCAGTGACGGACGCAGTAGCGGAGCCTGGGCTCACGAGAACTGTGTCGGGACTTTTTCAGGTGTCAGTCCGGACTATTATGATTCTTTCGGCAATGTCATTTTTGAAAAATATTTTAAGAAAAGCCGTCAGGATCGCCATAATGAAATGATTGAACAATCTATTAAAGGTGGTGTGGCTCAGGCGCAAATCGCTCATGAGGTTGCCGGCGGTAATGGCCGTATTCATATGAATATGCTGTGGGAGCTCGGTGGTTCCGAACAGATTTTGACCGGTGTCTTGGAGCGGGCCAAAGGATTGATTAACGGTGTGACTTGCGGTGCCGGTTTGCCTTATCGTTTGGGCGAAATTGCTTCCAAGTTCGGTGTTTATTACTATCCGATTGTTTCTTCTGCTCGTGCTTTTCAGGTTTTGTGGAAACGCGCGTACAACCGTTTTGTTGAGTTTTTGGGCGGTGTGGTTTATGAGGATCCGTGGCTGGCCGGCGGACATAACGGCTTGTCTAATGCCGAAGATCCAATGCAACCGCAGACACCGTATGCTCGTTTGGTTGAGCTTCGCAAGACGATGAATGACTTGGGTTTGAATGATCGTCCGATTATCTTGGCCGGTGGTATTTGGTCTTTGAACGAATGGCAGGATTATATTGATAATCCGGAGATTGGTCCGATTGCGTTCCAGTTTGGTACTCGTCCGATGATCACCAAGGAAAGCCCGATCAGCGACGCGTGGAAACGCTTGATGTTGCAGTTGAAAAAAGGTGATGTCATTCTGCAGAAATTCAGTCCGACCGGCTTTTTCTCTTCAGCAATCAAGAATACTTTTCTTGAGAATCTGATGCGCCGCAAACAAGGTGAAGTTTCTTTCAAAATCGAAGGTGATGCCGAGTATTCTCATCCGCTGAAGCTCAGCGAAACCAAAACCGTTTATATTAAATCTGAGGATGCCGAAAAGGCGAACAATCAGATTAGCGCCGGTTATATTGAGGTAAAAGAAACGCCTGACGGAACATTGGTGTTCCTGCGTCCTGACGAGTGGATTCAGATGAAAGAAGACCGTAAGAATTGTGTCGGCTGTTTGTCGCAGTGTCAATTTTCATCTTGGTCACAGGCTAAGGGAACAACAGGTCGTTTGCCGGATCCGCGTTCTTATTGCATTCACAAAACGTTGTATGATGTCAGCCACAACGGCAGTATTATTGATAACTTGCTGTTTGCCGGTCATCAGGTTTATCGTTTTGCAACCGATCCTTTGTATCGTAACGGAATTCCGTCGGTGCGGGATTTGATTGAGAAAATCAAAAACGGTGAATAAAAAACAGAGCGGCTTTCGAAAGATAGCCGCTTTATTTTTTTTAGCGTTGAAACGTAAAATATGTGTTGCAAAATATGAAATCTTAGGATAAGTTGCACATCAATGATGGATAGATGGCCGAGTGGTCGAAGGCGCACGATTGGAAATCGTGTATACCTCCAAAGGGTATCCAGGGTTCGAATCCCTGTCTATCCGCCATTAACAAAGAAGCACCCCTTGTGGTGCTTTTTTGTTAATGATGAGGATAGTCGGATGAGAACCCTGGATAAGAAGGGTTCGACAACAAGGTTTAGGCGGGCGGGAGAACGCCGGTCGGCGAGAGCCGGAAACCGCAGTTGAGGCGAAGCCAGTCCCTGTCTATCCGCCATTAACAAAGAAGCACCCTTGTGGTGCTTTTTTGTTTAATGATGAGGATTGCCGGATTTGGGTTTTGGAAAAAGATTGCTTTTTTCGTTTGAAATGGATATAAGGAAAATATTGATTATCATTTTTTCAATTATTAATCCTTAAAAGAAATACATATGAAAAAAAAGAAACGTAAAGAATCTCCGATAGGCAGCTGGGAAATAATGAAAGACTGTTGCCGTCGTGACTCCGAGTTTGAAGGCTTTTTCGCCCGTTCTTTTATGTTCACTGTTGCTGCCGTCATTTTGCCTTTCGAGGCTGTTAAAGTCGGCATAGAGGCACTTGGTGGTGAGTTTAAAGAAGGGGATAACGGCCCGTATGATCTCTGATTTCTGTGAGGAAATTTCTTTTATAAGTCCACGGATTTGACCGTGGGCTTTTTTTGTGGTATGTTTTTCGTATTAAAAATAAGAGGAGCGCGGCTATGAAAATGTACCACTATGTGGCAAAAGGGAATGATGTTCTTGAAAAAGGGTTGTTGTCGTTAGCGGCTAATCCGAATGCGGATTTGTCTTATTACTACAAGCGTTCCGGTGCAACAGATTATGATGGGATTGTGCGCTGGATGGAGAGTTGTTTTTCCGGTCGAAGCCGCAGTATTCGTTGCTTTACGGAAACAATAAAATGGCATGACCGTTGTTTGAACTTGAAAAGGTTTATTGAGAACGCCGATTTGTTTTCGTTTGATATTGAGGTATTGGCCGGGGATGGTTTACTTGATGGCGTTTATGTCAGTCCTTCGGTTTTGGATGTGCCTGATATTGATGAAGAAACCTGTTGTGATGAACTTCTTTTTCCCTTGTCATCATACAAAGACATTGATTTTTCACCGGTTGACTGGTCGGTGTGTGATGAAGAACTCGGGCGGCGTTTTGCCTATATCCGCTATTATCTGGCGATTGTCAAAGGCGGCGTGATTCCGCCGCAGTATCTGACCTTGGAAAAGTAATTCTTATTTCTTTTCCAGAGCGTTGACGATTTCTTCGGTTACTTTTTTGGCGTCTCCGTAAAGCATAATGGTGTTGTCTGCGTAGAACAGCGGATTA
>CATGXW010000037.1 GCA_949542085.1 uncultured Alphaproteobacteria bacterium | reverse complement strand
GCACCTCTATATGCTATCGTTCCGGAACTCTCCTCACTATAGCACATAAATCAGTGTTAGTCAACCACGCATCAAACACAGGTGACAAATTTTTTGGCTCAAAACATCATTCTCCCCTCTCTCATTTAGGCAAACACAAAAAAAATAAAGCCCGCTAAAAGCAGGCTTTATTTTCGTAATACCCGATTTTATCTCAAAAATTCAAGATACAAAAAGATATTAGCCATCACGATGCTACACAGCATAACCGGAATCGACCACAACAAAAACTTCATAAAGTGAATGTGATAGCCGTTCTTTGCAGCCATACCTGCAACAACAACATTGGCTGAAGCTCCGACCAAAGTTCCGTTTCCGCCAAAGCAGGCACCCAATGACAAGGCCCACCAAACCGGCATCATGGCTTCACGACCGCCGACAGCTTCCTCCATCGACTTAATCATCGGAATCATCGTAGCCACAAACGGAATATTATCAATCGCGCTGGACAAGACTGCCGAACTCCACAAAATGTAATAAACCATTTTTTCGATACTGCCCTCAGTCAAAGCGATAAATTTCTGTCCCAGCCACGACAATATGCCTGTCACCTCCAAACCATACACGATGACAAATAAACCGACGAAGAAGAAAATCGTTGTCCAATCAACCATTGCGAAAATTTCGCTGACTTTATCTTCACGTTCATGCCCGTGCAAATTAAACGTATATAAAAGAAGCAGCAATGCGGCACCAGTCAAAGCAATTGTTCCGTTATCAAGGAATAATTCTTTGGCAAAAACAAAACCGGTAACAACCAAAGCCAAAACAAACAAGGACTTATACATCAAAACCTTATCGGTAATGCTTTCCTTTTCATCCATGTTCATCACCAAAACTTGTTTTTCTTCATTGGTAACGAGTTTTTTCTTCCACAAGAAATCAAAAACAACAACCAAAACAACCATTGTTGCAGCCACAACGGGCGCCAGCACACGGACAAAATCCATAAAACTGAGCTCTAAAGCCGACCCGATTAAAATATTGGGAGGATCACCAATCAATGTCGCCGTACCGCCGATATTGGATGAAAAAATTTCAATCAATAAATACGGATACGGATTGATATCCAGCTTTTTGGTAATCTGAAACGTAATCGGAACAATCAAAAGAACTGTCGTGACATTATCCAAAAATCCGGAAAATACGGCGGTAACAACTGCCAAAACCAACATCAGACCACGAGGGCTGGCTTTCACTTTTTTAACACCCCAGATGGCCACATATTGGAAAACACCGGACTTTTCCGAAATCGAAACAACAATCATCATACCGATTAACAAAGCCAAAGTATTAAAATCAATACCGGCCAAAGCTTGTTTCTGAGACAACAAACCGGAGAGCATCATTAATGCAGCCCCTAACAAAGCGACAATCGCACGATTGACACGCTCTGTAAAAATAATCAGATAAGCGACAGAAACGATGAGAACAGCCAACAATTTTGGGTCCATTCCCCAAATCAATTTTGCCGCCTCAAAACCATGAGACATATCCATGTACATAATCCTTTTATTATTAAAGTTTATCGATTGTGATACTATTCCTCAAAAAGTTAAGTTTTGATAAACACACGATACAAAACCAACCAGACTATTTGTCCACAGAATACAAACATCATCAACCTTAGCTTGAAATATATAGAGTTATTCACTATACTTCCGATATAAAAAACTTTTTTTGAAAGAGAAACAAATGAAAGGCATTATATTAGCCGGCGGAAGCGGTTCCAGACTCTACCCGTTGACGGAAAGCACCTGCAAACAATTGCTCCCCGTATACGACAAACCGATGATTTACTATCCGCTGTCAACCCTCATGCTGTTTGGCATCAAAGACATTCTGATTATTTCCACCCCTCAGGATACGCCGCACATCGAACACTTCTTTGGCAACGGTTCTCGTTTGGGGCTGAACATTTCCTACAAAGTACAGGAAAAACCCCGCGGCATTGCCGAAGCGTTTATTATCGGCGCCGACTTCATCGGTAATGATGATGTCTGCCTGATTTTGGGAGACAACATCTTCTACATGGGAGAACAGCTTCAAGCTTTCCGCGAAGAAATTACCCAAAACACCGGAGGAACGGTGTTCGGCTACCATGTTTCCGATCCGGAACGTTTCGGCGTTGTTGAGTTTGACAAAAACCATAAAGTGCTGTCTATTGAAGAAAAACCCCAACAACCAAAATCCAACTATGCGGTTGTCGGCTTGTATTTCTATCAGTCCGATGTTGTTGAAAAGGCTAAAAACCTCAAACCATCAGCACGTGGTGAACTGGAAATTACCGACATCAACAAAGCCTATTTGGATGAAGGCCGCCTGAATGTTGTGACAATGAAAAGAGGAAATGCTTGGCTGGATGCCGGCACACCGCTGTCATTGTTGGATTCATCAAACTTTATCCAAATCATTGAAAGCCGCCAAGGGTTAAAAATTGCCTGCATTGAAGAAATCGCCTACCGTCGAGGCTTTATTAACGACACACAAATGCTCGAAATCATCAACTCGTTAAAAGACGGTATTGATTACAAAAAATACCTGCAAGCCATTTTTGAGGAATATCATGAAAATTATTGATACAGCCATTAAAGATGTTTTCATCATTGAACCCCGAGTGTTTAAAGACGAACGCGGTTATTTCTTTGAGAGCTACAATCAAGCGGCCTTTAAAGACGCCGGCTTAAACTACGACTTTATTCAAGATAACCAGTCACAATCCGTCTACGGTACAATCCGCGGGCTTCATTTTCAAAAAGGTGAATTCTCTCAAGCAAAGTTAGTCCGTGTTCTGGAAGGAACCGTTCTGGACGTTGCCGTGGACTTACGCCCCGATTCTCCGACTTTCGGAAAACATGTCGCTGTTGAACTTTCTGCGGAAAACAACCGTCAACTGATGATTCCCAGACAGTTTGCTCACGGCTTCGCCGTTTTGACACCTCGCGCAACTTTTGCTTACAAATGCGACAATGTCTATAACAAAGCCTCTGAAGGCGGTATCCGCTTTGACGATCCGGCTCTGGGTATCGACTGGAAAATCGACATTTCCAAAGCAATTTTATCAGAAAAAGATAAGGTCCTGCCATTATTGGAGAATGCGCAATGTTTCTAGTTACCGGAGCCAACGGACAGCTCGGAAATTGCCTGCGGCAACGGCTCGGTGACAAAGCCGTCTATGTCGACAAAGACGAACTCGACATTACCGACGCTCAGGCCGTTTTCGAATTCTGTCAAAAACAGAATTTCGCCGCCATTATCAATTGCGCTGCCTATACGGCCGTTGACAAAGCCGAAAGCGATGAAGAATTAGCCCGCAAAATCAATGCCGATGGTCCGGCAAACCTTGCCGCTACAGGTATTCCCTTAATTCATATTTCAACAGACTATGTCTTTGACGGCAACAACTGCCGCCCTTATAATGAAAATGACACGCCTCACCCGCAATCTGTTTATGGACGCACCAAACTTTTGGGCGAAAAGCTGGTGATGGAAAAAGCCTCTGCGGCAGTTATTATTCGCACCGCCTGGCTCTATTCCGAATTCGGCGGCAACTTCGTCAAAACCATGCGCCGTCTCGGAGCTGAAAAAGAACGCTTAAACGTTGTGTTTGATCAAGTGGGAACACCGACTTATGCCGGAGATTTGGCTCAGGCAATCGTCGATATCCTACCGCAACTCCGCTCCGGAATGAAAGAAATCTGCCATTATTCAAACGAAGGTGTCTGCTCTTGGTACGACTTTGCTGTCGAAATTATGAAATCTTCCGCTTTACCGTGTCTGGTTTTGCCGATTGAGAGTAAAGACTACCCAACACCGGCGACAAGACCGGCTTATTCGGTTCTCAACAAAGCAAAAATCAAAAATCTGTTTGGTATCTCAATCAATCATTGGAAAGAAAGTCTGAACACATGTCTAAAAAATCTATCTTAGTAACCGGTGGCGCCGGCTTCATCGGTTCCAACTTTGTACCTTATTTTGCAAAAAAATATCAGGATTACCATATCGTAAACCTCGACAAATTAACCTATGCCGGAAACTTGGACAACCTCGATGATATTAAAGGTGCGGCCAACTATACCTTCATTCAGGGAGATATTTGCGACCGTGCTCTGATTGAAAAAATTTTCAACGACTACGATATCAACGGTGTCATCCACTTTGCCGCCGAAAGCCATGTAGACAATTCCATCACCGGCCCCCAAGCATTTATCGAAACCAATATTTTAGGAACATTTACGTTGCTTGATGTTGCTCGCAACCATTGGTTCAACGCACCCAATCAGGTCAAACCTGAGTATGAAAATGCACGTTTTCACCACATTTCCACAGACGAAGTCTATGGCACATTAGGCGAAACCGGCTTTTTCTATGAAACAACGGCCTATGCGCCAAACTCGCCTTATTCGGCGTCCAAAGCCAGCTCCGACATGCTGGTTCGCGCCTACTGCCACACCTATGGGCTAAATGCGACAATTTCCAATTGCTCAAACAATTACGGCCCGAAACAACATCCCGAAAAATTGATTCCCAAGATTATCTCAAACGCTCTGAGCGGCAAAAACATCCCTATTTACGGTGACGGCAAAAACATCCGTGATTGGTTATATGTCCTTGACCACTGCAAAGCGATTGACTTGATTTTCCATAATGGTAAATCAGGAGAAACCTACAACATCGGTGGCCGCAACGAGAAAAATAACCTCGAAATCGTTGATGCGATCTGCACCATTCTTGATAAGGAAATGCCGAGAACCGATAAGACTTCTTACAAAGATTTGATTATCTTTGTCAAAGACCGTCCCGGACACGACAAGCGCTATGCGATTGACGCCACCAAGCTGGAAACGGAACTTGGTTGGAAAGCGGACGAAAACTTTGCCAGCGGTATCATTAAAACCGTTGAATGGTATATCCGACAAATCAAACAACAAGCCGCGTAAACCTCAAAAAAACACAACTTCTCCGCCTTAAAAATCACCAAAGGCGGAGTTTTTGTATTTAAAAAAGAAATTTCCTCATTATTTTCTGTGCATACATCAGATTCGCTTAGACAAAGCCAACTGAATCTGCATAATGAGGAAATTACTTTTAAATATAAGGAAAAAAACATGAATAAAACCCAAGCAAAGCTTATCGTAACCCGCCACTATCACTATAACGGAACCAACGCCGGTACAGAATTTCAGTCATTGAGAGGCGACCTCAGAGGTCCCATCGCCCGTGAAGCGGAATTCCAAGTAAAAACCCTCGCTCAAACAGACGGTTTTTCAGAAATCTTAATTCCGGAAATCGGCAAAGAAGCCACAACTGAAGACAAATCGCAAATTCTATTCGATGCTTTTTGCGAATACTATGCTCACCAAGGCAATCAGGAACTTGCTCTCTCCGGTGGTCTTCACAGCCATACTTTTGAAACGCTGAAAGCCAAAAGCGATCAGGCACTCGAGTTTGAAAGCGGCATGCCTCGTCATCAGAAAGACTTCATTATCGAAAACAATCTGCACCCGACCACACTCCAAGCCAAAGAAAATAATCGCAATATTAAGCGCCAAAGTAATGAAGGTCAGGAAATTATACCGGAACAAAAGTTGCAACTGCTTATGAACAGATTAACATCTTTCGAAAAATAGAAAAAGCCCCGCAAAATGCGGGGCTTTCGTCATCTAGTTCTTAGCATTCAAATAATAGTTCAGTACCCGAACACCAAAACCGGTTGAACCTTTTGGACATAGCGACGTTCCTTTATCTTCAGTATCAACACCGGCAATATCCAAATGCGCCCAAGCATTTCCCTTTAGCACAAAACGCTCCAAGAAACAAGCGGCTGTACTGCCGCCGGCATTAACACCGCCCAGATTTTTCATATCGGCGATATCGGAGTTAATCATCTTGTTATACCCCTCACCCAACGGCAAGCGCCATAACTTTTCATCACTCGCCTCACCGGCTTTAATCAGCTCATTACACAATTTGTCATTGTTGCAAAAGATACCAGCATACTGATTTCCCAAAGCCCGCATCGTCGCCCCTGTCAAGGTGGCAATGTCAATCAACGTGTGAACATTATAATTGCTTTGCAAATACCACATAATGTCTCCGAGCACCAAACGCCCTTCGGCATCAGTATTCAAAATTTCCACCGTTTGTCCGGACAAAGAGGTCACCACGTCTCCCGGACGGGTCGCCATCGCATCCGGCATGTTTTCAACCAAACCGACAATACCGATAACATTCACAGGCGCCTTTTGCAAAGCCAACGCTTTCAGACTGGAAACAACAACGGCTGCTCCTGTCATATCACGTTTCATATCCCCCATACCGGCCCCCGGTTTCAAGGAAATTCCGCCGCTGTCAAAAGTCACGCCCTTACCGACCAAACCACAATCAAACGCCTCTTGATCCGGTTTGCCGCGCCACTGAACCCGCGGATCATTGCAGGACCCTTGAGCCGCAGACAACAACATTCCGAATTCTTTTTCCTGCAAAGCTTTTTTATCCAAAATCTCAATATCCAATCCCAAATAAGACAAACGTTGAATATCATCGGCAAAAACTTCCGGCGTCAGATAATTGGCCGGTTCGTTGCACAAATCGCGCGCATAACGAACTGCGTTGCCCAAAGCCGCAAAACGACGATAGCTTTCATTCACGGCTTCAGGATTTTTAACCTTAAAGATAACCTGTTCCAAGCTCGGATACTCTTCCTGCTTTTTCTTGGTAAAATACTTGTCAAAACGATATGAACCGATGGTCAGCCCGAATGCGATATTGTGCGCAATCTCCGCCAAACTCAATTTACAGCCTTTAATTTCTTCAACATAATAACAAGCAACGGCATCCTTAAACAGCTTCTTAGCCAGAGACCCACCCAATTTTTGCAACGAAACCGCATCTGGCTTATCACCCAAACCAGCAACAATAATCTTACCGCCTGTCCCAAACACTTCAACAAACGTACCGTTTTTACCCTTAAATCCGGATTGCGCAACGGCTTTTTTTACCAATGCAGCTTCATCGTCATTCAAAGCTTTTGACACGATCTTGGCATTTTCAGACACGCCGATAATTTTAACAGCTTTAGAACCGATTCTTCCGTCTGTAAAAACAATCTCTAGCATTTTATTATCCTCTCTGTTTTTCATAACTGCTCATAATATAACGCCTATTTTACAAAAAGCATAAATTTTCTTGAATTTCTCCACAAAGGTGATAATAAGAAAGACATAAAAACAAAGGATTGACCATGACAAACATTTTTGCTCCCACACTGAAAAACCTGTCTCGCGCGGCTGAAACCATCAAAAACGGTGGTTTAGTCGCATTCCCG
>CATGXW010000036.1 GCA_949542085.1 uncultured Alphaproteobacteria bacterium | reverse complement strand
CCGGTGCCGGGACCTGAGCTGCGACAACTTGTTGCGGAGCAGCCATAACCGGAGCGGCAGCGGCTGTCAAACCTTTAGACAAGCTGATGCGACAGCCTTCATCTTCGTATTCCAATTCGTTAAGATTGCTTTTTTCAAGTATTTCGGCCAATTTGGCGATGACTTTAGTGTCAATAGGATTAGACATTATATTATTCTCTCTTCCATAGTTAATTAAATTCGCAAAATTCTTACCCTTTCATAAACCGTTTTTCATAAAAAAACAATAAAAATAATCATTTTTTGCTGATTTATGCTCATTTTTTTAATGAAAACCGATAAAAACGTGTGTTTTTTTGAAAAGCGCTGTTCTCATTAAAATGTAGCGTTTGTTTTTTTTGGCATGGTAATTGCATATGTACCGGAAAGGAATTTTTTAAGGTGAAAAGCAATGGATGTAAAAGACGTAAACAACAATATTGGTCAGCTCCTTTTTAATAAAGGGAATGTAAACGGCCCAACCCAACAGGTTCTGGGAGCCGGATTTGCCAATCTGTTAGCTGGTCAGGCGACAATGGCTCTGGATATTGTGGCAAATCGTTCGTCTTCTGATAAAGCGCAGGTTGATGTTTCCATGCCTAAAAAAACGGTGGTCGCAGATGATAAAAAGCCGGCGCCGGAAAGAGATAAGAATGTAGCGCCCAAAGACAAGGCGCCTGTTGCTGAGAAAGCGGTTGTTGATGACGCTTCTTCGCCTGCATCTGTGAGTGTGGCTGAAAAACCTGTTCAGCAGGAAAATGTTGCGCCTGTCGATAATCAGGCGGAAAAAACAGTTGCTCCGGCGGAAGGTGCTGCGGAAGCGGATGTTGCTGTGGATTCTGTTGAAACAGTTGTCGATGTTCAGCCGGTTGAAGGCGGAGAGAGTGTTTGGAAAGAAATGACAATCCGTCCGGTTCTGTCCGGAGAGCAGGCTGTCGTGGCTGCCGTTTCCGGAGATGAGGTGTTCATGATGCCTGAAATGCCTGATTTGCAGTTTTTGGCGTCTCAGCCGAGTGTTGCGGTTCTTGATAGTGCGACTGGTGAAGTTAAGACAATGAGCGGCGCTGAACTTCTTAATAAAATTAAGACAGCTTCTGTTAACGGTGATTTGTTTAGTTATGGGCAAACACAGGGAAATATGATCGAAGTTGTTCCGTCCGTGATAACAGAAATGCCGAAAGCGGAGATGGTGCAGGATGTTGAAACCGTGATGGTGGAAACAGGTTTGCCGAAAGAAGCTGTTGCACAGGTTAAAGGTGCGGAAAACATCGTTAAAACTGTTGAGGAATTTCCGGCGGAACAAGCTTTTGTCGCTAAAGAAGCTGTTGAGGTTGAAGATGGTGATGTGGTTGTTAACGCTGATAATCGCAGAAATGAATATGATGCGGAAAAATTTGCTTATGCGGATGAAAGACTGGCAAAACAAGCCGCCTTTTTAGATGAGAAAATTTCCGCCGAACACAAGGTAAAAGTTGACGTTAAAGTCAATGAGGCAAAAATTGCCGCTGCTGCGACAACAACCGATTTGTTGCAGGATGATTTTGCCTTGCGTGACATTTGGGTGTCTGCCGATGACGGAGTAGTTAAGGCTGAAAATCCGGCTGTTCAAGGAAATTCCAATCCAACAGCTGCAACAGCCCAAAACAATACAGTATTGAATGCTGATTATCTGGCGGCAGCTCTTCCTGATGTTGCTGCCGGTATCAAGGTTGTGGAGACGGTGTCCGCATCAATTAGTAATTCCGCAATGGCGGCAGAAACCGTATCCGCGCCGATGTCACACGCCGTAGCCGGCGGCAGTAGCGAGTTTGTCAATCAGGCTCGTGCTGAAAACGCCAAAACAACAGAAACTTCTTTCCGTGATGTCTTGAAAGGTATGGAAAGAGAAGTCGTTGATCAGGTTAAGGTTAATATTACCAAATCTGCTGTTAAGGGCATTGATAAAATCAATATCCAACTGAAACCGGAAGATTTGGGACATATTGAAATCAAAATGCAGATTTCCAAAGACGGAAAATTACAGGCTCATATTATCTCGAGCCGTCCGGAAACCATGGAAGTTCTGCAAAAGGAAATTCAATCGCTGGAACAAGCTTTCAATGATGCCGGATTTGAGATGGAAGATGGCAGCTTGAGCTTTAGTTTCCGCGAGGGCAACGAGGCCGGACAGGATAGTAATTCCGAACTGCGCAGTTTCTTAGGCAATATGTTTGAGGCTGACGAGGTCGTAGAAACAGCCGGCAACGATAATTTGGAATCTTGGAACCCTGCTCAGGGGCTCAATATTCGCGTTTAGGTTTAGGGGAGAACCAAAATGACTGATTTAAGTGCAATTACCGGAGCAATTCAGACAGGAGCGAACAAAACAGTAAGCAGTAGCCAGCAATTGTCTGCTGATATGAACACGTTTTTGACCCTGCTGACGACTCAGTTAAAGTATCAGGATCCGATGGATCCGATGGATACGGCCGAATTTACCAATCAATTGGTACAATACTCTTCGGTTGAACAGTCAATTCAGATGAACAGCAAACTTGACAACCTGTTGAATCTGACTGTTTCCAACCTCGGAGCTCAGGCTGTGTCTTATATTGGTAAAACAGCTCAAGTATTGGGTGACGTTATGCCGTTAGAAGGCGGCAAGGCCAAGGCAACCTACACACTGAACAAAGATGTGTCTACTGTCACAATCAATGTCAAGGATATGTCTGGAAAGTTCGTTTACAGCACAACCGGAGACGCTTCAAGCGGTACTCATGAGTTCGTCTGGGACGGAAAAGACAGTAACGGCAATCAGCTGCCTGACGGAGCATATCAGATTGTTGTCAGTGCGAAAGTGCCTGACGGCGAAGCGGCTGCAACCGTAACCACTACCGTTTTCGGTAAGGTGACCGGTGTGGCCAGTGACAGCAACGGCGTTTACGTCGGGCTGGGCGATTCTGTTACCGCCAGTCTGGGTGATATTCTCACCATGCGCAATGATGATTACTTTGATAATATTAATTCAGGCGCCGGCGATAACGAAAGTAACGAAACCCCTCCTGCCGATGGGGAAGATAACGATAAAACAGCTTCGGCTTAATTATTAAAAGTTTTAGGAGAAAAAACATGAGTTTATTTGGAGCAATGCAATCCGGAATTTCAGGAATGACCGCCCAGTCAACATCAATGGGTGCTATTTCTGATAACATTTCCAATGTCAATACAATTGGTTATAAAAACACCAATGTCGCTTTTCAGACTTTGGTAACAAAACAAGCGTCAACCAACTACTATTCACCGGGCGGTGTTCAGCCTGTTTCCAAACAGTCTATCAATGCGCAAGGACTGTTGGGTGCCAATTCATCTTCCACCGCATTAGGTATCAGTGGTAAAGGCTACTTCGTTGTTAACACGTCTGCCAATCCGGGGTTGGGTGATACTTGGGCGTATACCCGCGCCGGTGACTTTGATGCCGATCAGAACGGTTATCTGAAAAACACAGCCGGTTTCTACCTGCAAGGTTGGTCTTTAATGCCGTGGGACGGCAACTCAAACGCCAGTATCGTCAACATCAACGGTATTAATTATATGAAAGCTTATGCCGGTGCTAACGGTGAGACCGTTTATATCAACGATAATATTGTTGACAGCCGCAATATGCAGCCGATTAACCTCGGTTCTATCGGCGGTACGGCAAGCCCGACCCAACAAATCAGCTTTGGTGCGAACCTGCCGGCTAACGCTCCGATTTTTGATCCGGCTGTTCCGAGTGCCGGTGGTCGTTACAGCGTAAACGCCCTGATTTATGACAGCTTGGGTAATGCCAGCAACTTGAGTTTTGATTTCACAAAAGAAACGTCAAACAGCTGGGGAATGGCCACCACTATTCCGCCCGGAGCCGCATCAATCACTTTGTCAAGCGGTCGTGAAACATTTGGCGATGCCAGCAAGGATATTTATTATTCCGCCGGTCAGCTGGAGTTTACAAGAGTTCCTGATGAAGGTTCTTCTATTACTATTGAAGATGAAGGAAAAGCGCCTAACGGAATTTCTCAGAAGTTTACCTATGTCTTCACGTCTGATCCGTCCAGCGTAACGGAACCCAACACCTTTGCTGTTGATATTTCAACCGGTGTCGTTTCTGCTTCTGACTTTGCTCAGCGCTTCATCAAGGTTTTGCAGGATACCATGCCTGATGCCAACCGTTTCAGTGTCAGCTCTAACAGTATTCAAATTGTTCAGTCTTTGACCGGTAACTCTTTGGCGATTGATGCCAGCAAGACATTGGCTTGTGTTCAGTCCGCCGTTAACCCGAAACCGGAAACCGGTATTCCGACCGGTCAGTTCAGAATTGAACAAATTGACCATGACTTGAAAAACGTTGGTAGTTTGACTTTCGTTGATACAGATCCGAACAATTACCTCGGTAAAACATTCACTTTTGGTGACAAGACTTATGAATTTGTCAATGGTAGTACGGCAGCAGCCGGAAATATCGCCATCGACCTTGCCAATGCGATGGTTAACGGTGACTTTAGCGTTTCCAAATTAGCCGGTGTGGTTGCTGAACAAATTCGTACAAACGGCGGATTGATTGAGCCGGAACGCGTTTCTTTCAGTGGTTCGACCGTGACCTTTACACCGACCACAACCGGTCCGGACATGACTTTCAATTTTGGCAGTCTGACAGGTTTGGCTTATGGTGAAACTCGTTTCGGAGACGCTTGGGTTTCAACAACAGGTGGCGAAATTACCCTGAAAAACGAATTCAGCTTTAACAATACTGATATTGAGCAGGGTGCTCTTATTCCGGCAGTTCGTTTCAACACTGATGGAACACCAAAATACATAAACGTTGATGAAATGCAAATCGAATGGGCTAACGGTGCCGAAAATATGAACGGCGACTACAAACAAGGTACTCCGATCAGCATCCAAATGGGTACGGCTGATGCCAATGATGGTTTAACCAGCTTGTCCGGTAACTTCGATACCAACTATGTCAGACAAGACGGTGCCAAATTCGGTAGTTATTCAGGTGTTCAAGTAGATGAACAAGGGGTCGTTACAGCGTTGTTTGATAACGGTGAAACTCGTCCGATTGCTATTCTGCCTTTGGCAACCTTTGCCAACCCGAACGGTATGACCGCTCTGACCGGTAACGTTTGGATTGAAACCGACAACTCCGGACAGGTCTTGTTGAAACAGGCCGGCACCAACGGAGCCGGTCAAATCTCCGGAAACTCTTTGGAACAATCAACCGTTGACTTGGCAACCGAGTTTTCGAATATGATTATCACTCAGCGTGCTTACTCTGCTGCAACCAAGATTATTACCACAGCAGACGAAATGCTGGAAGAATTGACACGTCTGACCTAGTAAAGGGAAGAAATAGGTTTGCAAATTTTCCTTAAATAATTTGTTGCTCCTAAAACAAACGCCGCCTGCAAGAATTCAGGCGGCGTTTTTTATTTGCCCGTCGAGATACGGCTGCAAACGAGGATTTTCAACAGCCGCTTACGTGTTGCCCCACCCGCAGGGTGTAGATAATTTGGCTAGGGTATCTGTAAAACACGAAAACAACGCTTATCTCATAATTGTTCACGATGATGGTGAAAAAAAAGAAAATTATTTCTTATGCCATTATGAGTGCACACACATTCGGACAGTATTTTAATGGCACAAGAAATAAACATTGCGTTTGAAATCTTTGCCGGCAAAATCAGGGAAGAATGAGAAAGGCGTCAAGATGTATATCCTGACGCCTTTCGCTGTAACAATGTAAGATATTAACGGGAAAATCCTCCATTTGTCATAGACATTCCCCTTCCTGTTGTGTTGGAAGCGGGTAAAGGTTCGATATCTTTTCCTTCATAGGTGGTTGTTGTCGGTTTGTCGAGAGTATATTGGGTGCTGATTTTTGCAATATCCCGTCCGAGAGAGAGCTTAATGCCGTAGTTGTTTTCTGTTGTTCTGAGTGTTTCTCCGACCAAAGCTTCTGTAGCTGTTCGAATTTCCTTTTTGGCTTCATTGACGTTATCTGGTTTCTTTAGTTTTTTATTAATATCTTTTTTGTGAGCTTCCATTCTATATTGGAACATCCTGTCAAGAATAGGTTTCATTGTTTCATTATAATGAATATGTGTGTTTTCGGAAAGGTGTTTCACAACATCTGTTGCCGCTCTAAGAGCTGCCTGTGTTTCTATGAAATCCCATCCGCCTTCTTGTCCGGTGGCTGATTTTGTTGCTTGAGTGCGGATACCTTTTTCCAAATCAGATAAATATTTATCATTAAATTGACTGAGGCGTGTAGCCGATAATTTACTAATCTCGGTGGCTAACACGCTGTTGGTTTTATAATTGGCGTTTTTGCTACGCTTATAAGCTTCTTGTTCTTGTAAAACACCTAAAAGGCGTTCTTTGAATTCAGACATTTTGTCTGAATCGGTATTGTTTTTTTCGGCGGCTTCCATTATTTTCTTTACCGCATCCGCGTCAAGCTCGATCGCATCGGGATACTTGGCGCTTTTGCAAATCGGAACCATCAATGTTTTTCCGGCACCTTCCATAAAGGCCACATATTCGCTACCGCCGATTTCTACGGCAGAGGGGACGGTGAAATAATCTGCCCCGCCGGTTTTGAGAGCATCCAAACACATAACCGCAATTTTAGAATCAAATTTTTCTCCGTTCCACATCCGGTAAGAGGCGCTGGGGATGCCATCTTTAGTTTTGACTTTAACTTCAAACGCTTTTTTGTTTTTTCCTTTGGAATCTTCCTTTGTCGCAGTCAAAGAATAACCTGTCCAGCCCCATCCGCCGATATCTATGTTGCCGCTATAACCCATGCTGCCCATTTTGGCGCGAATTTTGTTGCGCATGGCTACTAAACCTTGGTTCTTGTTTCCTCCGCCCAAGGAAAAGGCTGTATTGGCATCCGCTAAAAGGCTTTCTAGCTGTTCATATGTCATATCGTTAAAATTGTCAGGGAGGGTAAATTCATCTGCAGCCCCTACGACTTCATTCCCTTCATCTCGAGCTGTTTCACTAGCCCAAGCGTCACGGAGACTTCTACTCGAACCGTCTTCGGCTTTAACGGTGGCGTTTTCCGGAAATTTTGTAACTTCCAGACCTGCGTTGCTCATAAAACTATATATGGAGGCGAACTGATCTTCCTGAAGTTGATTTTCTTGAGCGAGTACCAAGCTGACAGAGTCGCTCATAATGGCCATTTGCAATCCGGAGTCGTGGTTTTGGCTGCGCAAAACAAGTCGGCCGTCTTTGTCTTGAATTTGCATGTCATTATCAGCGGCATTATAGCGCCAGATATTGGCCAAGACGGCATACTGCTTCTTGCCATCATCGGAAA
>CATGXW010000035.1 GCA_949542085.1 uncultured Alphaproteobacteria bacterium | reverse complement strand
TATCTGAGGTTGTACACGCTCTTCAACGCAAAATTGCATCCGGCTCCCGAGCTTATTGGGTTTGCCCCTTGGTCGAAGAATCGGAAAAATCTGATTTGGCCGCGGCAAAAGAACGCTTCGAAAGTCTGCAAAAAATCTTTGGCACCGATGTAGGTCTGGTTCACGGAAAAATGAAAGACGCTGAAAAAGACGAGGTCATGACTCGCTTCAAAAACGGCGACATCAAACTGTTGATTGCCACAACCGTTATTGAAGTCGGTGTTAACGTTCCGGAAGCAACTGTTATGGTGATTGAACACGCCGAAAGGTTTGGTCTGGCACAACTCCATCAATTGCGCGGACGCATCAAGCGTGGATTTGAAGCCTCTTCCTGTTTGTTGTTGTACGGACATCCGCTCAGCGAAACCGCTCGTGAACGCCTCAACATCATGAGAGAAACAGAGAATGGATTTCTCATTGCCGAGAAAGATTTGGAACTCCGTGGCGGCGGGGAAATGCTGGGCACCAAACAAAGCGGATTTTGTTCTTTTCGACTGGCGGATATGAGCGTTCATAAAGACCTTTTGCATATCGCTCATCAAGACGCAAAACTGGTTCTGAACACTGATCCCAAATTAGCAAGCGCCCGAGGAGAAGCCCTGCGAATTTTGCTCTATTTGTTTGAAAGAGACAATGCCATCAAAACTTATAACGCCGGTTGATTAATCCCTCGGCAATACCGGCCAATGCCCTTCCGCCACTTGTTGCAAGGTCGGATTAGGCAAGTTGAATTTTACATTATATATCCAATAATTGGCCATAACCCGCTCAATATAAATTCTGGTTTCAGCCGACGGAATAACTTCAATAAACAATAGAGGATCGTTATCGTACTTTGCTGTTTTTTCCCAACGCAACAAGTTGCTCGGTCCGCCGTTATACGCGGCCATCATGTAAAAGAGGTTTCCGTCGATAAACGGTTTGTTCAAAAGATAATTGACATAACGCTGCCCGATTTCAATACTCACTTCCGGTTTGAGTAACTTCTGATTGTCTTTCTTTAGTGTAATATCCTAGGTCACATGATATGCCGTATTGGGCATCAGCTGCATTAACCCCTTGGCTCCCGCCGGACTTTTTGCTTCTGGTTTAAAAGATGATTCCTGCCTGATTAATGCCAAAACCAACGCTTTGTCAACCTGCCAATTTTCATCGGGAATCCACGACGGGGTCGGATAAGCGACACCATCATAAGACATGTCCTCCTCAGGCCGGTTCAAATCACCGCAGACTTTTATCGCCAAAGCATGCATTTGATATTGGTTGGCAATATAGAGGGTCGCCTCTTTTTGCTTGTCGGTCATTTCATAATATCCGTGCTTCAGTTCTTGTTCCGCCAAATCCTTCCTTTTCGCATGCAATAAAATAATCGCCCGCCGAATTGATGGTGAACCGAGAAGCTCATATACATAATCAAGAGAATTAAAATTATTCAAATAAGCCACGGCATCCCAATGATATGTCAAAGGCTGTCCTGACTTATACGCCGCCAAAATGCCGTAAAAAGTATGACGGTATTGCGCAGCTTGTTTCAACACTTGTTTGGCCGCTGTCTTTTGTCCGGAACGGGAATAAGCCCGATAAGCCCAGTAACCGCCGGCGGAAACAAGCCAATCATCAGAATTCCCCGACTGAGCAAGGCGGGAAAAATAAGTCGCCGCACTTTTATAGTTTTTCATTCGCCATGCCGATAAACCGGCAACCCAAGGCGCAACCGCAGAGGTTTGTCTTTTCGCCGCGCGCACACCCCATTGCCAAGCCAATTTGTTTTGATTGTCGACGAGATACTTCATTGCTAAAGAGGCGGCTAATTCATCCCAATATTTGTTCGGGGCTTTCTGTCTGAATCTCTTTTGTTCCAAAATCAGGCGAGCCGCTTTGGTCTTTCCGCTGCGCAAAGCTTTTCGAAATTTGGCAACCTGTTGCACAAGATAGTGTGTATCAGCCGGAGAAAGATGTTTCAAGTCTTCATCTTTCCACCCCAAAATACGGGAACAATCAGACATTTGGCGAGGTTTTGTCAGCGATGACGCTTTGCCTTTTTTCAGAGCCACATTGTAAATTCTGTTCGCCTGAGGCAAGTCGGAATATTTATCCAACCATTCTTTCAACTCCGAAAAAGACGCCTTGTAATTTTTATGCAGGTATTTTTCCGCCAGAACATGCCCCAATATGATATTGTTTCCCAGATCTTCCAAAATATCGTCCGCCTTTTTAAAATCAGCGGCATCAACGGCGCGAAACGCTTTTTTGTAAAGGGAAACGTCTTTTTTATCAATCAGCAGATAATCAAGAATTTTATTATATACGGTGGGGTTGATAACATCCAAATTACACGTTTCTGCCGCGTGCGCACAGAAAACATGCAGGCAACACAAAACAAACAGACAAACAGCTGACGTTTTTTTTAGCACTTCTTTACCTCTTATTTCAGGTCTCTCAGCCACACGATATTAGAAGCGCATTCGGCTGAACTCATTCCCTTAACCCGACAACGGTTAACAACAATATTCGGCATTTTATCCATGCTGTAGCATCCGTCACCCATCAGAGCGTAATTATAATACGTCTGGGTATTGGGCTGCACGTTCGCAAATGATACGACTGTCGTCATATTCGGCCACACCAGCTTGACATCAAGGTTGATTAACCGGCGATCCAGATTAGTGACGACAAAGAAAGACACATCGCAAGACGTCATCCCCGAAACACTGCGGTTTATCCGAAAATCTTTATAGAAGAGGAATATTTTGTTTTTGACAACAACTGATTTCCCATCTTCGTTTAATTTTGAAAATACGGAACCGCCTCTTTTGGAACCATCCATCGTCGGCTTTTGAAAAGCGTTTTCAGGAATAAAAATTTCTTCTTTTTCTTCTTCCGCATTTTGTTTGTTTCCGGCATTTTGGGGCGCGGATTGTTCTGCGGAAGGACGCTGTTGGACATCCGTTGTTTTTTCCAATCCCTGAACACCTTTTACCTCCGGCAAAGGAATTGTATCTTCGGCAGAATCACCAAACGATTGAGCAACCGCCACGGATGCCGCACATAAGAATATTGCCGAAAGAACATATTTCAGAGATATTTTTGCCACGAGAGCCTCCGATTAATCTTGATTGTTCTTAACATAACTAAAGTTGGAAGTCACTCTGTTGATTTCATTCAAACTGTCATTATACAAACTTTGCAAATCATTTTTCTTTTGCTCAATCTGGGCATATTCGGCAGACTGCAAATCAGTGTCTGAAACTTCTTTAAACTCTGAATAGTATTCAGGGTTATTGATGGTTACGAATTTGAACAAATCTTGACAATTGCTGTTACTGCTGCTGCGGTTACCGTTTTCCCCCGTCGTATTGGTACGGCAATTTGAAACGCGAATATCAACATCATTTAACAGCAAAAAGCAGCGTTCGGTTATTGCCTTAGACTTCAGAGAAACCTGCTGATGAGGTTTCAACGGCGGAAGTTTTAACGTCAACCGAATGTCTTTATTGCTCAGATTGGATGTTTTGTAACGAGAAGATGTGTTTTTATTCAAACGACGGTCTTCACGTTCATTGCGGGCTTCCTGATCTATTGCGTCGGCAACAACATCATCATGCCAAGTAAGCACCAGAGAAGCAGAGGAAAGCTCGACATTGGAACGATTGTAAAAAGTTGCCCCAAAATCACATGACGTAACAAGGCCATCGGCATTTTTCACAGGAACGATATCTTGAAGCTTAAATAAAACATTGTCCTCGGCGCGAACCGTTCCGGCAACCAAAGACGCTCCCAGCACCAATAAAGGCAGCACTACTTTTTTTCTCATTTCACTTCCCTTAATTATTAAAACTTTTGTTTCATAATAATATTATTTTTATAAATTACTATCAAATAGTGAAATAATTCATAACATTTAAGAATTTTTGTTAAGTTCTTTCGA
Source organism: uncultured Alphaproteobacteria bacterium (assembly GCA_949542085.1). Taxonomy (GTDB): domain Bacteria; phylum Pseudomonadota; class Alphaproteobacteria; order RF32; family CAG-239; genus CAZU01. The sequence continues at coordinate 3,406 of CATGXW010000035.1, read as the reverse complement.
TAACCTTAAGAAATCGGCCCATGATTTTGATTTTTGCCCCGGTGTCCGCAACAAATAAGCCGGATGAAAACTGGCGAGAAGTTTCGCCTGAGAACCATCCGATTTGGTATACTCCAACCAACGGCCGCGCATTCTGGAAATGCTTTCCGCCGTATTCAGCAACGCATTGGCGGAACTGCCGCCCAAGGTAAAAATAAATTCAGGATTTATCAAATCAATCTGTTTTTTCAAAAACGGCAGACAAACGGCGATTTCCGAATCCAGAGGCGTTCGGTTTCCCGGAGGACGCCAAGGTAAAATATTGCAGATATAACAGGATGTTCTGTCCAAACCGATTGCCGCCAGCATTTTATCAAGAAGATGTCCGCTGCGTCCGACAAACGGTGTGCCGATCCGATCCTCATCCGCCCCCGGAGCCTCGCCAACAAAAACAACTCTGGCTTGCGGATTGCCGTCACCAAAAACCGTATGCGCCGCCGTCATTTTTAAAGCACAGCCTTCAAACGCCTCAACGGCACAGCGCAACTCGTCCAATGTCGCCACTTTATCGCATATGTCCTTGGCATTCTGAAAAGCTGTTTGCGTCGCCTGAGCCAACTCGGTCGTGGCATGGCGCACAGGAACATTTGCCGGCGCGTTCTGCTTGACGCTTTCCTGCGCAACCGACGCCATCACAGGGACTTGTTTCGGCATATTAAAAAACGGCTCATCCGCGCAGATTTCATCTACGCCGGCGCAAATATACCATTCTAAAATTTCCTGTAACGAATTTGTTTCTGTCATCATGTTTTCAGATTAGACCAATTCTCTTATTTTTCAAGACAAAACATTTATTTACACAATTTTAAGAATATATTTAAAAGACTATTGTATGATTTGAAAAAATAGCTAATATTATTTTGATTGTATGTAGATAGGTTATTTCAATGGCAAAATTCGGTTTTCTAGGCATTTTATTGGTTTCAATCGCCCTTTTCGGCTCATGCTCAAACAATATCGGACGCAAGGCTCAAGTTGAACAAGAAACTCCGGCGGTGGCGGAAAAAGCAACACCGCAAAAGTCATACGGTTCATATTTGGCCGGACGGGTCGCCCATCTGCGGCGTGACTTCAACAAGGCTTCCGATTATTACATTGAAGCACTGAAAATCGATCCTGACAATGCGGAATTGGTCAGCCGTCTCTACTTGCTCCTTGTTTCCAAAGGTCGCGTTGACGAAGCCGCCGTTTATGCTCAAAAAGCTTGGGACAATGGCGACAAAAACAGCTTTATTCAAGTTGTTTTGGCTGTTGACGCCCTGAAAAAAGGCAATTACCCCCAAGTTGCCCCGACATTGCAAAAAACAACCAATCCGGTCTACAATGATTTTATCAATCCCCTTCTCAATGCCTGGGCCGAAGTCGGCATGAACAATCCCGACCAAGCGCTGGCTCATCTTGACAAACTTAAAAAAGAACCCAGCTTCCGCGCTTTGTATCACTTTCACCGTGGCATGATTAATGACTATTTCAATCGCACGCGCGATGCGCAAACAGACTATGAAGTCATCGTCAATGAAGAACAATTGGAAATGTCTTTCCGCGCCCTGCAAATCATCAGCAACTTCTATCTGCGCACCGATCAAAAAGACAAAGCCGTCACAATTGTCAATAAGTATAATGATGAAAAACTGTTGGCGGAAATGTTGGCAAAGCTTCAAAAAAACGTCGCCGAAGCGAAAGTATCCAATACTCAAAAAATTATTCAAACACCTAATGAAGGTGCGGCCGAAGCCTTGTTCAGCATCGCGGCAACATTGCGTCAAGGTGTTGGCGGTATTGATCTGGCTCATATGTTTATTGCCATGTCTATTTATGAAAACCCAAAATATGATTTGGCAAAACTTTTATTAGCCGACATACTGGAAAATCGAGAGATGTATGCCGACGCCAATGACGTGTACGACACAATCGGCAAAGAATCAGAAGCTTACTACACAGTACAGCTGAAAAAGGCCAATAATCTCGTTTTGACACAGGATTATGCCGCCGCAGAATTACTGCTTAAATCTATTGCCTTGGATTCCGACAACTATCAACTCTACTTTAATATTGGTGATATTCTACGCGTTAAAAACAAACCGGAAGAAGCCATTGAGTATTATGAAAAAGCCCTTGAAAAACTCTCCAAGCCGGAAAGCCAACACTGGATATTATATTACGCTCTCGGTGTTTCATACGAGCAGGATAACCAATGGAAAAAAGCAGAAAAAACTTTCCAAAAAGCCTTGGAACTCAGCGACAACCACTATCTTGTTCTCAATTATTTAGGATATAGCTGGCTGCGCCGCGGCGAAAACATTGACGAAGCTTTCACAATGATTGTCAACGCCTATAATCAAGCCCCCAATGACAGCAATGTCAATGACAGTTTGGGCTGGGCTTTGTATAATCTCGGTTATTACAGAATGGCTCTCAATTATCTTGAAAAAGCCGCCGAGGCAGATCCGTCCAATGCTGTTATCAGCGACCATTTGGGCGATGCCTATTGGTTTAATAATCGTAAAAACGAGGCTGGCTTCCAGTGGCGCCACGCCCTTCGCCTCAAAGATGACAGCAAAGAACTCAACAAAGAAGTTGTTCAGAAAAAAATAAAGGAAGGCCTCCTGCAAGAACCTAAAATCTCATATAATCAAGAAACGATAGAGAAACAAATTCGTCTTATTCAAAAATCTGACGACTAGTCGCAGCACGACGGGCGACGGTTAAGTGCCCGGGGCAGGTCCTCGTTTGGTCGCTGGGCGACAGCCACCCCCAGCGGGGGAGGCAAAAGTTAAGTGCCCTCCGCAGATGATTTTAATTGCATTTTAATTCTTTTTATTTAATATTCTTTTTGCAACTTAGGTTGTGATGTCTGAAAAACATCTCAGTAATATCTTCTCCCTACGGGGGAGTGCGCGAGATAAGCCGCTCTGCGGACGAATAAGTGTGACTGTATTACTGCAGTTTTTCAGCTCCTCCGCCTTTGTTTTTTGCAAAGGCGGCTTTGTTTTAACAAAAGCACAGGAGTTTTAAAATGCGCAATAAAAAGCAAGAGCTAAAAGAATTAATTATGATGCAAGGATCCATTGCACAACAACTGCATCAAATTAGAATATCCAAACAATTGACAATGGAGCAAGTCTGCTGTCAGACCGGAATGCCCGATTATATTCTTGACAGCATGGAAATCGGTCGGCGTTCATTACACTTTCCTGAGTTATATTTGTTGGCCAAATATTACGGCAAAAAACTCAAGATAGAATTTGTTGATGAATAAAAAAAGAAAAGCGGCTTTACAGCCGCTTTTCTTTATGATGCCTTTTTATCTTCTTTGCGAAGAATAAACTTGGGTTCTTTACCGCCATTGATAACTTTTTCATCAATA
>CATGXW010000034.1 GCA_949542085.1 uncultured Alphaproteobacteria bacterium | reverse complement strand
GCGGGTTCGGATGAGGTTGTGGATACTGTTACTCTTCAGGACAGGGGAGCGGATGGTGCTTCAAATACGGCATCTGGCGTTGATGAAAACACAGCAAGTTCGGATGAGGTTCAAACGGTTGGAGGTTCAGAGAAGCCTGAACCATTGTTTATGCCGGAAGGGAAAAATGATGATGGCAGCCTTTATGGGAAGACAGCCGGAGGGCGTCAGGTGTCTGATTTTTCTATTGATGATAAGGGAAAAGTTCTTTCTTTGACGATTGATGGGAAAGAGGTTAGTGATGCGAGGTTAAAGTGGATTAATGATCATCCCGGTGTTCAAGACGGGTGGGAAAGTCGAGCATTGGCAACAGCCGATCTTGCTGAAGAAATGTTTGCTCAGAAAACATCTGATTTGGCGAATAATTTGGATGGTGAGGGACAGTCATATCCGGTTCATGAGGGAGAAGTCCATAGTATGCCAGGGACACCGATGAGTGCGGAAGGTTCCGAAGAAACGGTTGATTCTGGTATACAGGATGATGGAGTAAAAACTCAGGAAGGACGTTCTACTATTGATCAGCCAACGCAGTCACCTAGTCTTATGGAAAGAATGGTTAACGAATATCATGAAGATTTACAGAATAACCATGGTTTGGTAGGTGAAACGCATGATGTATCTAATAATTCTTTTTCATGGACGAATGGAAGAGAGCAAACTGTTTCATTGAAAATTGCCAGTGTTGCGGATAATGGTTTAGCTCAGGTTTCTTCCAATGGAGCAGAATCGTTCACGATTTCTGAGGATGGACAATTGCATTTTCGTACCAGTGAGGGTGAAAAAGTGCGAGATATGACTTATGATGAGGCTAAAACCTTTGTGAATAATATGTATAATCGTATTCCGAGGATTGACGGTTCACAGACAAATATACTTTTGCATAAAGGATTGTATGAACTGAATCCTGAACAATTTGCGGCTGATTATTCAGAAAGAATCAGAGAATTCTTACATAATTATACGCCACCAGAGGGGTATAATGCGGCACAAGATTTGAAATTGGAAGGTCATACAGAAATACTATCCGGTAGAGGAAATGTCGAAATGGTTTCCGGTTCGTATGATGCTAAAGGACATATAGCCGCTTTGCGAGAAAGAATGCCTCAAGCTTCTTCACTAGAAAATGTATCTGCGTCAAGAAATGTGTCAACGTCATCGATGAATGTGTTGTCTCATGTAGGGGGGATTTTGGATAAATAAAAAAAGCCCCTCGGATGAGGGGCTTTTTTTAGGCGGCAAGTTCTTCAAGAACTTGTTTCTTTAATGTGACGTTGTCCATTTTGCCGGTGGCAAACATCGGCAAGGTGTCATGGTAGAGGATGACACGTGGCAGGTACAGTTCAGACATGCCGTTGTTGCGGATGTAAGAATGCAGACCGTCTTGAGTGACATCTTTATTGTTGGTGACTAGGACAATCTGTTCGCCTTTGCTTTCATGCGGAATGGCGACAACACCGTAATTGTATTCGGCGCCGCCTTTCTTTTCATAGGCGAGGCGAACCATATCGTCAACAGCGTTCAGAGAAACCATTTCCCCGCCGATTTTGGCAAAGCGTTTGATTCTGTCTTTGATATACACAAAGCCGATTTCGTCGATGTCAACAACGTCGCCGGTATGGTACCAGCCACCTTCCAGCGGAACAAGAACTCCCGGTTTATCTGGCATAATATAACCCATCATGATGTTCGGACCTTTAATGACCAGTTCACCGCCTTTTTCAATGCCGTCAACGGGAACGATTTTATGCTGAATTTTCGGCAACAATTTTCCGATTGATCCAAAACGGTTGAAAATGTGGTTGTTGGCGGTCACAACAGGGGAACATTCGGTTGAACCGTAAGCTTCCATAACGCGGATGCCCAAACGTTCCATCCACAGGTTGCGGGTGTCCGGTTTAATGGCTTCGGCGCCGCCGTACATGAAGCGGATGTTGTGGAAATCCGTTGGGTGAGCGATTTTGCCGTAGCCACGGAAGAATGTGTCTGTTCCAATCATAATCGTCGCACTGATTTCATAAATGATTTCAGAGATAACACGATAATGCAACGGTGAGGGATAAAGGAACAATTTAGCGCCTTCCAACAACGGGAAGATTGTGCCGACGGTCAAGCCGAAACTGTGGAACATCGGCAAAGCGTTAAACAGAGTGTCGGTGATGTTGATTGTTTCAATCGAGGACATCTGCTTGATGTTGGAAATGATGTTTCTGTGGCTTAAAACAACGGCCTTAGGAGCACCCTCGGAACCGGAGGTGAACAGAATGACCGCTTTTTTATTGCCGCCTTCTTTGTGCGGAACACGCTTGATTTTGTAACGCAGGAAAGCGTTGATTTTGTCCCACAGGGAGATTTTGTAACGCAGGTCTTCCAGATAGTGGATTTCCAATCCGTTCTTTTTCATTTCGTCGATGACCGGTTCCATTTTAGCGTTACGCACGAACAAACGGGAGGTGATGACTTTTTTTACCACCGCGGTTTTGCACATGGAAATCATGTTTTGCGCACCGACGGAGAAGTTCAGCATGACCGGAATGCGTTCATAGGCGGATAAACCGAAGAATGTGCAGACGGTGGCAATCGCGTTGGGTAACAGCACCGCAATGTGTTCATTTGGTCGGGACAGTCTTTTGAAGTGTTTTCCCAAAACAAAGGATTTGATGATGATGTCTTTGTAAGAGTTAGGTTCGCGGTTAATATCCTCAACAAAAGCCGGACGTCGCAATAATCCTTTTTTGGAGTGAACTTTGGCGGTTTTCATCAAGTGTGCGAACAAAGAGATGTTTTCGTCATAGCAGGCTTCAAAGCTCATTTCACGCATAATCATATAGACTTCGTTGCTGATGTGGTCGCGTTGGCGGCGCAGAGCATCTTTTAATTTGAATTTGACCGGTTTTTTGACGGTAATGCGGATTTTGGGAAGCGGACGATGCGGCAGTTTGCCTTTGGTTTTTGAAAAATAGCCATATTGCGGGCCGCTGATCCATACCGGAACAATCGGAGCCTGAGATTTATCGGCGGCCAAGCCGGGAGCTTCGTAAATCTTCATCAAACCGCCGTTTTCGGTCATGCGACCTTCGGCAAAGATGACACAACGTCTGCCGCTGTCGATTTTGGCGATTAATTCTTTTAAGTCACCGGGTTCAATGGGGTTGAAAGGCATGATATCTGCCGTTTTCATTAAAAATCTAATCCATTTGCAGCGGTAAAGGTGACCGTTGAGGGCGAATACCGGATTGCCGGGGAGGAACGCGAATAACAAAATAGGGTCAAGATAAGATACGTGATTAGAAACATAGACCGCTTTGGTCGGAAGTTTATTTACATCAAAGGCGATATTGCAGCGTGTTTTGAAACATGTGAAAAAAGCTCTGAGGCAAAATCTGACAAAGTCTCTCAAGATAAATCTCCGAGTAGTTACAACATAATTTAAATTTTTACTCCAAAAGTTAACAGTTTGTAAAGGTTTAAGGTGGGGAATGGTGTCTTGGTTTTTGTAATAATCTGTAATATTTTGAAAAATATAGAGTTTTATGTATTTTGCAATGGGGATAAAATGACCCTTGCCAGCGTATTTGTTATTTGCTATTAGTCATTAAGTATTAGAGGGTGAGGATAGTAAGTTGAAAAAGGATTCTAAAAACGAGCTGTTGTATAGTGCTTTTTGTGAGTTTGCCAAAAATGGTTTTTTTGGGGCGACGACACGTGATATTGCCAGCCGCGCGGGAGCCAATATTTCTTCCATATTATATTATTTTGGCGGCAAGAAAGGAATTTATACCGCGGCTCTGGAAAGTATTGTCGAAGCAGTTAATAAGGAAACTCTTGAACTGGTTTTGGAATATGACCGTGTTATGCAGGATAAGAACAGCGCCGAGGCGAGGGATGTTCTGAAGAAATTTACAAAATCATTTCTTTATCTGAGCTGTGGGGATACGCTATCTCAGGATATGAAAGCAGTGTTTTTGAGCGAATATTTTAAGCCGACCGAAGATTTTAGTATTCTTTACGAGGGGTTGATATTGCCGTTTTATCAAAAAATGGCCAATTTGCTGGAGTTGGCCAGCGGCGGAAAGATTTCGATGAAAGACGCTTATTTATATATGTTTCCGTTTTTTGCACAGATGTTTGTGTTTAGTTCCAGACAGGAAAGTATTTGCAAATTTATGGAATGGAAAACCTATGACGAGCCTGAGAAACAAAAGCTTTTGGACTATATGTTTCATCAGGTTGATTTCTTGATTGACGGGCGAAAATAGTTTCTTCAAAAAAATAAATCAATCAATTGATTGACTTTTTGTTTTTTTCGGATAGTGTAGTTGTGTTCGTATTAACTACAGAAGAGACTTTTTTATGAAAAAAATTCTTACATTGACGGCGTTGGGCACAATTTTAATGGCTTCTGACGCTATGGCCGCCGGTTTTCATCTGCGTGAACAATCTGCTGCCGCTCAGGGTAACGCTTTTGCCGGTGCGACTGCCGGTGCTGAAAACGGCTCCTATGCTTATTATAACGTTGCCGGTTTAACACGCCATAAAGGTACTCAGGTTAACGCTGGTGTGACCTATATCGCGCCGCGTTCGGAAGCGACCAATGTTCGTGACGCCGCCGGAAACGACGGGCTTGATATTGACAATATCGTTCATTCCGCATGGTCTCCGAACGGTACGGTTTCTTATCAATTGGATGATAAAACGACTTTCGGTGTTTCTTTGAATGTTCCTTTTGGTATGATTACCAAGTATGACAGCCGTTGGGCTGGTTCCGATCATGGAGTTTTGTCAAAAGTTACTGCCGTTACCACAACCCCGATGGTGGCTTATAAAGTCAATGACAAGTTGTCTGTCGGCGCCGGTTTGCCGATCCAATATGTTAAGGCCAGACTGAGCAACAGTGCCGTCATGAAAACTATTGGTGATGTTGCTCTTGAAGGAGATACTGTTGATGTCGGTTACCAGTTGGGCGCAATGTATGAATTTAATGATAAAGCTCGTATCGGTATGGGATATCGCAGTGAAATTCATCACAAATTAAAAGGTGAGATTGAATCAGATGCAGCGACACAAAATCCGATGTTTTCAGGTTTGCTTAACCAAGATATTCATGCCAAGCTGAATACACCGGCGATGTTCTCTGTCGGTGGTTATTACCAATTGAATGACAGATGGGCGGTTATGGCCGAATATCAGCGTGTGTTCTGGAGTTCTTTTGAGTCTTTGGATATTTATGGAAAGAATGTTAATCAACCAAGTATCGGTATGATTTCTTCTACCAAAGAAAACTGGCGTGATACCAATTTCTACGCTATCGGTGCCAGCTATCAGATTGATCATCAATGGAAAGGGCGTTTCGGTATTGCTTTGGATGAAGGCGCCGCCCGTTTGGCTGAAAGAACACCGCGTATTCCGGATTCCGACCGTTTGTGGTTCTCCGGTGGTTTGAGCTATGAGTACAACGAAAATCTGACCTTTGATGCGGCTTATACCTATATCAAAGCGAAAGACGCGACTGTTGATATGGCTTTGACGCAAAATGCCGGCGGTACAACAAACGATTTTTCCGCCAAGTATAAGAACTCGGTCAAACTGTTTGGTTTGTCTTTGAACTATAAGTTCTAATATCACATCTCTAGCAGAGAGCCGGCCGGATTTATTCCGGCCGGTTTTTTTGTTGCAATAACGGAAAAATCTGTTATAATGACAAAAATTGGACGAATGGAGGCCCTATGGCTGTACAAAATTCTTCTTATAATGCAAATTGGCTTGAAGCTATTGTTCGTTTTGCAGAGACAAGCTGTCGTCAGAGGTGGTTAAATGAGGATTTTCCCTCCAAAAGATATTTATTGAATGGTGATCTGAATCTAATAGGGCTTCCGTCTGTTCCCGGCGGGGACTATTTGCCGGTTTGGGAAGCTATTGTTGAAGAGGCGGAAAGATTTGTTGAGGCAGCTTCCGATAGACAAGAGGCCGCCGGAGCGTTGTTATGGCGTTTTTTGAAATCTCAACACAATGTGAATGAAGCAGATGACAGAAAAAGAAATAGCGCACAAGTTCGTTATCAGCAACAGATGGTTACGTTGTTAAATGCGATGAAACTTCCTTTAAGCGCTAAAGATAAAATTAACGCGCTGGCTTTTTTAGATTATAAGTATACCTCTGAAGATTATCGGGTACTGTATAAAACACTAGGGAATTTTGAGATTGGGGAAAATCCTGAGACTGTGGCTTATGAAAAGGAACAGTCTGTTCGTTTATTTTATGCTATCTTTGATAATGCTAAAAAGTCGACATGGAAAAATAAGGTTTCTTCCGTTGCCGTTTTGTTAGAGACAATTGCTCGAAACTCACGGTATTTGGATTATGCTTCTTATGGCGGGCAAATGATTGATAAAGAAGCTCGGACAAAGATGCAAAAAATTATGAAGAAAAGCAAAGTTTCCGTTTCATTGCGATGCCAGTCGTATTTTTCCCCGGAATATAAACCAGAAGAGACCAATGTCGATGTTTATATGGAAACTCTGGAGAAAAGAGGGAATGGCGCTGCGGGAGTTTATATCGGTGCTATTCTTCGTAAGGCTCAGATGATACGGGATGAGGGGTGTCGTAAATCTTTGCTTGAGATGTCTTTTCCGAAGATACATTCAATGATTACGAAAGAAAACGCCACGAGTGATAAGCTTATTGACAACTATAGCACTTATTTGAGTTTGTATGCGGCATGCTTTCCCGATGAAGAGGTTGCGGTTGATGCGTTAGAAAAAATGTTGGTGCAAAATTCCGAGCAAAAAAATATACGTCGCAAGGAAGAGTGTTTGTTTCCGGAGTTGTTGCAAGCAGAGGAGCTTCCGCATTATGATAAAAAGGATGTGGCGCAAATTGTTGAAAATTACAGCTTGTCTTTAGAACAAGAGGCTGGATTTAATCCTTGTTTTAATCAAGAAATGAGGAAGTTGTTGCAAAGGGTTGTTATCTTGGATTCTTATGCAAAAGAAGAGGTGAGGGAGTTGTGCGATATTTTACGCGGCACAGACGGAAATGAACATGGGGCGCAAACCGCCAAAGAGCTCATGTCTCACTACACCTCTTGCGGTTTTATTGAAAATTGGCGAGTTCCCCGTCGTTTCTAAAGTTTTTGTCTTAGATATTTTGCCGTGTAACTTCCTTCGCATTGTGCGACTTGCTCAGGAGTGCCTTCTGCAATGATTTTGCCGCCCCCATCACCGCCTTCTGGACCGATGTCAATGATATAGTCCGCTGTTTTAATCACATCCAGATTATGCTCAATCACGATCATGCTGTTGCCTTGTTCTACCAGCGCATGCAGAACTTTCAGCAGGCGATTAATATCTTCAAAATGCAGG
>CATGXW010000033.1 GCA_949542085.1 uncultured Alphaproteobacteria bacterium | reverse complement strand
TGATTGAAATTTAATACGTATATAAATAAATGTCAATCTGGACAAGTTGCGATTCTTGTAATATAGTCGGCGTGATTACGGGCAGTAATCTGAAGAAAAGAGATTTTTTAGGGAAAAATAAATGTTACAAAGAACAAAGATTGTAAAGCTTCTGGCCGCAGAACAACCGCAGGCGGAAGTTCTGGTAAAAGGCTGGGTTAGAACCCGCCGTGATGCGAAAGATTTTTCGTTTGTTGAATTGAATGACGGCTCCTGTTTGAAAAATATCCAGATTATTGCCAATAATACATTGCCTAATTACGACGATGTCAAAAAAGTGACGACAGGTTCTTCGCTGGCGGTAAAAGGGGCTTTGGTTGAATCAAAAGGCGGTAGTCAGAAATATGAGATTGTCGCTGATGAAGTTGAAATTTATAGTCTGGCTCCGGAAGATTATCCGCTGCAAAAGAAAAAGCATACCGACGAATACCTGCGCACCATCGCGCACTTGCGTCCGCGTACGAATAAGTATGGAGCGGCTTTCCGGATTCGTTCGGAATTGTCTTATGCGATTCATAAGTTCTTTAACGAACGTGGTTTCCGCTATGTTCATACGCCGCTGATTACCGGTTCGGATTGCGAAGGCGCCGGCGAGATGTTCCGCGTCACCACTCTGGATATGGATAAACTTCCGAAAACACCGGATGGCAAAATAGACTATTCTCAGGATTTCTTCGGCAAGGAAGCTCATTTGACGGTTTCCGGACAGTTGAACGGTGAAATGTATGCCATGGGTTTGGGCGATATTTATACTTTCGGTCCGACATTCCGCGCCGAAAATTCCAACACCACGCGTCATGCTGCCGAATTTTGGATGATTGAGCCTGAAATGGCCTTTGCCGATATCCATGATGATATGGATTTGGCCGAGGATATGGTTAAGTTTTGCATCAACCACTTGCTTGAAAACAGCCATGAAGATTTGGAATTGTTTGATCGTTTTGTTGAACCGGGATTGTTTGACAAGTTGCATAATATCGTTGAAAACGGCTTTGCCCGTATTACCTATGCCGAAGCGATTGACATTATGAAAAAATCCGGCCAAAAATTTGAATACGAACCGGAATTCGGTATTGATATGCAGACCGAGCATGAACGTTTCTTGGCTGAAAAACATTTCAAACGTCCGGTGATTGTTCGTGATTATCCGAAAGAAATTAAAGCCTTTTACATGCGTTTGAATGATGACGGGCGCACGGTTGCCGCCATGGATGTTTTGGTCCCCGGTATCGGAGAGTTGATTGGCGGTTCCCAGCGTGAAGAACGCTATGATGTTTTGGTCGAGCGTATCAAAGAAATGGGAATGACCGAGGCTGATTATGACTGGTATCTCGATTCTCGTCGCTATGGCTCTGTGCCGCATGCCGGTTTTGGATTAGGGTTTGAGCGTATGATGATGCTGGTCACCGGTATCGGTAATATCCGTGATGTTATTCCGTTCCCCAGAACGCCGAATTCAATTAATTTTTAGGAGAAAAATATGCGGTATCTTGCCTCTGTTTGTGCTTTGCTGTTAATCGTCAATGCCGCTCATGCGCAAGATGCCGCCGTTCCGTCCGAAGAAAAGCCGGTTCCTGTTAAGGTAACGGCTGGTTCGTTGCTCAAGGAAGCCGGAAGCTATTTGGATTCTGTCGCTGAGGAAATGGCTGGAAACGAAGATGAAAGTCGTGTAAAAAACGATGTGCGGTTTAACGCCTTTGGTGTGCCGGACACAATTGTCGGTGTTATGGAAAATCAGCCGGATAAAATAACGGAAACAAAGACAACGTTTCCTGACTGTGATGATGAGCGTTTGTTAGCGGAAACACGGCGTTTAATGGATGAATATCAAACTAACGAAACGGCTGAAAACATTCATCAGTATCGCCGTCAGCGATTGGTTGCCAAGAATATGGGGCGTTTTACCGCTGTTGATGTTTCTGAATTTAAGCCGCGCGATAATTATGAAGTTGCGGACAGAATGATTACCCTTAAAATAAATGATGGGATTCCCTCGGATGCGTTTCGAATTTGTCGGGGGAGCAACAGCGTTATCGGGCGTGAGATTTTTCTGCTGATGTATCCGGCGGAAAATCAGGTCGTTGTGGAAGTGCTTAGTTTTACGGCATCAGAGCCTCTTCGTTTCTCGGTTCAATAAAGATTTAAAAGTTTCTTGCAAAATGTTTGAAAAAAATCTAATATCTTTTTTTGCCGATATATTGGAATTTGGAAAAACAAACTTAAGTATATAGACGAACGGATATTGAAAAGAGGTTAAAATATTATGGCTGTCGGATCTGAGCTTATACTTAAAACATCATCTAACCTGCCGGCGCTGTTGAGTGACAACAGTTTGGCGGCATATATGGAGCAGATTAGAAAATTTCCTGTTCTGTCCGAAGACGAAGAAACAAAACTTATCGTCGATTTTAAAGAAAATAAGAACATGCGCGCGGCCCAAATGCTTGTGACCTCTCATTTGCGTCTCGCCGCCAAAATAGCTTTTAATTACCGCCACTACGGTTTGCCGCTGGCCGATTTGATTTCCGAAGCGAATATCGGGTTGATGCAGGCTGTTAAAAAGTTTGATTTATCCAAAAAAGTCCGCCTGTCCACTTATGCGATCTGGTGGATTAAGGCAGCCGTTAATGATTATATTCTGCGGTCATGGTCATTGGTCAAAATCGGGACGCGTGCGGCGCAAAAGAAATTGTTTTATAATTTGAACCGCATCAAGGCCAGACTGGGTATTTATGAAAATAAAGAACTTGAGCCGGAAGTCGTTAAATCCATTGCTAGGGAATTGGTTGTTGATGAGAGCGAAGTTCGTGAAATGAACAGCCGTCTTGGCGGCGACAGCTCATTAAATGTTTCTGTCTCTGACGAAGATGACAATGAGCGGATAGATCTCATTGCCGACAAGTCTCAAAATATTGAGGAAAGCTTTGCCAGACGGCAGGAAGCCGGTTATAAGGCTCGTGTGTTGCAAAAATGTCTGTCTCGCTTAAATGAACGAGAGGCGTATATTATTAAAAACCGCATGTTGCGTGAAACACCTGAGACATTGGAGATCATCGGCGAAAAATATGGTGTTAGCCGAGAACGTGTCCGCCAAATCGAGCAAAAAGCCTTCGAAAAATTAAAAGAGCTTGTTTTGCTTGAAATGAACACGCAAATGTGCTAATATAATCAGTACAACAAAAACAATCGGAAAAACAAATGAAAACAACTGATACGCATAACGGCGCTAATGCCGAACGTGACACTTCCGCCCCTCTTTGGGAGGAGGAATTGCGTGTCGATGCTTTTTGCCGCAGAATGTCCGAGCGCTTTCATAAGGTTTGGTGTATTAATCATGGTGAAGATTACGAAAACCTTGCGGAAAAACAATCTTTTCATCGGGAAGATTACGTGCGTTCATAAAATTTTTAGATTTATGAGGCATCTTAATAAAAGATGCTTTTTTTATGGACCAAACTGATGAATGCAAATATTGAAACGATTCTTGATACTGCGGTTATGCGCTTGCGTAAAGCTCAGATTCCCAATGCTCGTTTGGACGCTCGTATTTTGTTGGCGGGAATTTTGGGGTGTGAAGCCGGAGAGGGGTTGTTTTTTGACAAGGATTTAACCCCCGCGCAATCACAGCGTTTTTTCAGCATGATTGATCAACGGTGCAATCACAAGCCTGTCGATAAAATTCTCGGAACAAAAGGGTTTTATAAGTATGATTTTCAGGTGGATGGTCATGTGTTGTCTCCGCGGCCGGACACAGAGGTTTTGGTTGAGGCGGCAATAGATTATATTCGGTTGCATGACGTTGATAAGGTTTTGGATTTGGGAACAGGTTCCGGCTGCATTTTATTGTCGGTATTGTCGGAGTTTTCCGGTCTGAACGGGGTCGGGGTCGATGTTTCTCAGCCGGCTTTAAACGTTGCGCAAAAAAATGCGGAGATATTGCAGGTTTCTGAACAAACGGAGTGGAAACGTCTTAGTTGGTTCTCGGAAAGTTTTATTAACGACGTTGGCGAGGTGTTTGATGTCATCGTGTCAAATCCGCCTTATATTCCGAATAAGGAAATAGAAGAGCTTGATGACGAGGTCAAAAATTATGATCCCTTGGCTGCGTTAGATGGCGGAGAGGACGGGTTGGAAAGTTATCGTCGTTTGGCGGTGGTGATACCGTCTCTTCTTAAAGAAAACGGCATGCTTTTTCTTGAAGTCGGAAAGGGGCAGGCCGCCGAAGTTGGGTGCCTTTTTTGCAGTTACGGATTAAAATTGATACAAATTATTAAAGATTTAGGAGGCATCGAAAGATGTGTAATCTTAAAAAAATAGGTTGCAATTACTAAATTAATCTGTAATATGCTGCTTATTCGGTGACATGGTTTAGTTTTTTGTTTGTCGCCCTTTATTTTCCAAAAAGCAAAATATTTTAATTAATCAAATTTAGGTAATGACTTTCGGGATGCCGAAAAGATAAGTGTGGTATTTACATGAAAAAAAATAATAAATTTCGCAATAACAATTACAATAATCAAATTTTTTCTTTGAATTATCGTTTTGACAGCATCAGTCCTGCAGGGAAATGTAGCGGGACGGCTTTGGATTTGATTAAAAGATATAATGAATTGGCAAAAGAAGCGCAGGGTAACGGCAATCTTGTTGAAGCAGAGGTCTTTCGTCAGTATGCCGAACATTATCGTAAGATTGTGACCGAGGTCAATGAGCGGAAAAATCAGCAACAGCCTCGTCCGGTTAAGGTTGCGGAAGAAGAAAGCCAATGTGCTCAGGAACAATCGGCGGAAGTTGATAATGCCGCTTCTGACAATAATACCGATACAACATCAGTTCCGGCAAAACGTGAGTTTAAAGTTATTGAGATTACGTCTGTTGAACCGACAAAAGAAGAAGCTCCGAAAGAAGAAGCCGCCAAACCGGCGCGCGGTCGCGGACGTCGTAAAACAGAAACCGCCGCTGTACTGTAATTTTAACTTAAAATTTAATTTTATAAGATAAGCTGTTGCCGAATGTAAACGGAGGCGGCGCATGCTTTTTTATTTATCTGTATTAATAATCTTTGTTGCTTGCTCGGTAATAACGATAAAAACAGTGGTTGGCTATAGCGGGTTTAAGCTGGCAACAAAAATTTGGCTGTCTTTTTTGATTTTGCTGGGATGGTTTTCTCCGTTATTGCTTTTTGGTTTGTCCGGTGTTTATGATTTGAATGTCACGGTGTATAATGTTTTGGCGTATGCCGGTTATACATTGTTCGGTTTTATGATAATTTTCCTGACTTTGCTGATGTTGCGAGACATTGTTTGGTACGCGATATACGGTGTTGTGTGCCTGTGTCAGGTTGATGCTTGGTCGGTTAATCCTAAAAATGTCAGTATGCTGAACAAAGCTAATTTTATCGTTTTGCTTTGCGCTGCGTTCGTGACGGTTTTGGCTTTGCATAATGGATGGCAACGCCCGAAACTGAATGAAATAAATATCAACTCATCCTTGGTTTCAGAAGATGTCCGAATTGTTCAGATAAGTGATTTGCACATTACCCGAAGCACGCCGGATGAACGGCTTCGCAATATCGTTTATGAGGTCAATGCTTTGGCACCGCATGTCATTGTGATGACCGGAGACATCATGGATGATACATTGACGATGATTGATAAAAAGCTGGATATTCTCAAAGAATTGCATGCCCCGTTTGGTGTTTATTCAGTTGTCGGTAATCATGAGTTTTACTCGGGATTGAATTCATGGAGTTATAAGGCCAGACAATTGGGAATACATATCTTTTTTAACCGTGGTGTTTTGTTAAAACCTCTGAATGTCTTTTTGTCCGGTATTCCCGACGCTTATACGGCTTTTTCGCATCCGACGTTTAATATTAATTTTGAAAAGGCTCTAAAAGGCAGCAGTAAGGAAAATTATCGCGTTTTATTGTCTCATAATCCGAGTGTCATTGATAACTTGACATCGTTTAACTATAATATGATGTTGGCCGGCCATACACACGGCGGACAGCTTTTCCCGATGCACTATTTTGTAAAAAAAGCAAACGGCGGTTATTTATCCGGTTCATATAAAGTTAACGGCATTGATTTATACGTTTCTTCCGGAGCCGGAACGTGGGGGCCGATGATGCGCCTTTTCGCTCCTTCGGAAATTATCCTTATTAATATTTTTTCAAAGAAATAATTTTAAGGTTCCTTGATTTTTTCTCCTTGCATGAACTATATTTAATATAAGCAAGGGAGAAAAAAGATGGATTTTGAAAAGCTGACGTCTAAATCAAAAGAGATTATCCAAGATGCCGTAAAATTGGCGGCATCCCGCAAAAATCAATATATTACTCCGTTACATTTATTGAAAGTTCTGCTTGACGAGAACAGCGATGTTATTGCCAATCTGATTCTCAAATCAGGGGGCAGCCTGACCATGATTCGCGAAAAGCTCGACGCCGCGTTCGCGCGATTACCTGAAGTTGGCGGAGCATCCGTACAAAGCCTGATGTCGCAAGACTTTACGCAAGTGATGATGGAGGCCGAAAACTTGGCGGATAAAGCCGGTGATAAGTTTGTCACCATTGAACGGATTCTGCAGGCTCTGGCCATGACGGCAGGTAATGAAGCTTACGATATTCTGAAAAGCTCCGGTGTCGAGGCGACAAAGCTTAATCAAATGATAAATGAATATCGCAAGGGACGGATTGCCGATAGTGAAAGTGCGGAAGATAATTTTGAAGCTTTAAAAAAATTCACGATTGATATGACGCAAAAGGCCAAGGAAGGAAAGCTGGATCCCGTTGTCGGCCGAGAACATGAAATCAGACGCACAATCCAAGTTTTGTCTCGCCGGACTAAAAACAATCCGGTGTTGATTGGTGAACCAGGCGTTGGTAAAACCGCGATTGTTGAGGGATTGGCGATGCGGATTGTAAATGATGACGTGCCGGAAAGTTTACGGCATAAACGTCTTTTATCATTGGATTTGGGGGCTTTGATTGCCGGCGCTAAATTCCGCGGAGAATTTGAGGAGCGCCTTAAATCGGTTCTGAAAGATGTCGAAGGCGCCGAAGGAAATATTATCTTATTCATTGACGAGATGCATACCTTGGTCGGAGCCGGTGCGAGCGAAGGCTCTATGGACGCCTCCAACCTGTTGAAACCGGCTTTGGCTCGCGGAGAATTACATTGTTTGGGCGCAACCACATTAAATGAATATAAAAAATATGTTGAAAAAGACGCGGCTTTGGCTCGCCGTTTTCAGGCCATCTACGTCGACGAGCCATCAGTTGAAGAAACGATTTCCATCTTGCGCGGAATTAAGGAAAAGTTTGAACTGCACCATGGCGTGCGTATTTCCGATGGAGCTTTGATTGCCGCCGCAACATTGTCAAATCGTT
>CATGXW010000032.1 GCA_949542085.1 uncultured Alphaproteobacteria bacterium | reverse complement strand
ATGGTGTCCGGAAACTTTACCAAAGGACTCTCCTTTATCATTTGCATGTATTCCGATGATATCACCGGGACTCAATTTAACTTTAAGCTTTCCTCCGCTACAAAAATTAATGTCGCCACCACTGTGAGGAGGGGTCCCCGTAAGAGGAATTTGTAAATTTTTGTAAGCTTTGTCGCTTTCCGTAACTTCTTTTAACATTTTGTTTATAGCTGCGGTTATTGATGCTTGACAATATGCAGTATTTGTACCGCACATACCAGCCCAACAAAAAATGTCGCTTACATAATCATAATGTCCTTTATAGTTAGGATGGGATTTAGCGGTGGTGCAGCCAGAAGTCCTACATTTTGAACCACAAGCTCCACCGCAACTGTTCATGATTTCCCCGATTTGCCGTCTTAGCATGTTAAGGAATGCTTTTTGCAGAGCAATAACAAGCTGTTCATCAGAGGAATTAGGATCAATAGGTTCTATTTCTCCTGTTGTTGCGCCTTCTTGAACATCTTGCGCCTGAGGTATTGGCGTCTGTTGTGCAGGAGCTGATGTTTCTAGAATTCGCTTCTTTTCAAGTTCTTCAGACTCTTTAACCAAAGGAGAATTATCGGTAATATAGACATCACCATCCCAAGCAAAATCTACAACATCATCTTTAAACTTATCATCCCAAAATTGCTGGGCGATAACAGCGCCGGTTCCCATAATCGGGTTGATAATATATTTTCCGACAAAAGAAACACCCGCAGTAATGAAAAAATAGGCCAAGGCAAATTTAAATCCAAATTTTATAAGCTCATTTAAAATGTTACCGCCATCGATTGGGGTCAGAGAAGAAACGTTTTTTAATCCCCACATGGCAAACCAAATAGCCGTTCCGATAAGCAGAACAACCAATCCTGCTTTTTGTGAAGTCGGATAAACTTTTCCAGCCACATCCAAGAATGTTGAAATCAAATTACCGACAATAAAGCAGGAATAGCAGCCTGATTGATATTTTAATTTTAACTCACTAACCGGAACGCATTTTTTTATTTCAGTAGCCTTTACTTCTGCTTGTGTCGCTGCAGCAAGGGCGTCTTCATCATTCATTTGAGTTTCTTTTGCTTCGTCATATGTTTTTAACATATCGGTTGTGCGGTCATATAGATTCTTCTGAACATCTTTAATCGCTTTAGCCAGCCCTTCTTCAGTAGTCGCATCATTAGCATATGTCATCAGAAGCTTTTTTATTTCTTCTCGGACATTCAATCCGGCATCAGATTCGCTGTTTTGAAGATTTCCTCCTTTTTGAATCATTGCACCGTAAGCCTGGCCAACATCAGAACGAAGAATTGCCTCCGCTAAAGCATCCATCACACGCTCTTGATTGCTCAAATCGTTAGCCATGTCGTTAACGCTATCTCCCGTAAATACTCTTTTTCCCATTTCCCATAATGTTGAGTTTATGCCGGTAGTCACAACTTTTGCATATTCGGGAACAACATAATCAGACAGGCTTTTGTCTTTTGAGACTGAAACATCTCCTTTATCAATATTTGTGACTTCAAAAGAGCGGTTAATATTCTTTTTTTCTTCCTCACTAAATTGATATTGATTTTTTGAGACCAATTTATCAAAATGTATTTTAACACCGGTTTCCGAAGAATATTTTGCATCTTCCCACCCTTGTTTAAAAGAACTTCCAATACTGCTCAAGAAACCGTCTGCTTGAACTGAGAAAGGAATAATAAGAGCGCAAAGAACTGTGGAAAGAAGCAAAGGAAGCTTTTTTCTTATTCTGAGCATTTTATGTAAATATGACTTTACATTCAACATAACATTATTCCTTATTTATCTCGTCCAGCTAATTGATTGAGGCGTCCTGTGATTGCTTTTCCTTTGTTTAGAGCTTGACCAAGTTTTGAGTTTTCAAAGCCAGCCTTTTTAATCGCATACCCCATGCCACCAGTTACAATGCCGACGGCAGTCTGTAAAACAGCTTTAAGGTTCTCTTGGAATTTTGAAGATGTTTTGCCACCGACAATTGCTGATGTGAGTTGCTGTGAGACTTTCAAACTTCCATATATCAAAAAAGCCATAAGCAACAAACACATCATCGGAATGCTAAAATCTTCCAGATATTTAGCGGCTAAAGTCGGATTATCCGCGGGGTTAAATACACCGGGATTATTATTGAGCAAGGTGGTTATAGCCATTAATGTTGTAGCGATGATGATTGAAAAAGCCATCATAAAAGCGGCTGAATTCATAATGTTGTTAAAGCCAATGCTAGTCCATTTGCGTGTTGGGCCGAAAGCGTATGACATTATCAAAATCGGCAGTAATAAAATCATCATTCCAAAGTGGAAAATACTATCAACAAAGTAAAAGACAAAACCGAGTCCGACAACTAAGAAAATACACCATAACAAAGCTCCTAAAACGATTCCCATAAGCGTACCGCCCTTCATCACAATCCAAGCAACATCTTTACCTATGTTTAACCGATTGTCGACAGCGCAAACCATACACTCCATCATATCTCTAAAGCCGGTGGGAAAACCTTCCAAATCAGCTTTTGTCGCATTGGGGGGAATTTTACAATTCGTTTCAAACTCTTTTACTGTTAGCGTTTCTCCCAAAACAACAATATTTCCGCTTTTATCCTTATCAAGTGCTTCCGCTAAAACCTCGCTGCCAAATTCTAGAAAAGCTTCATATATTGGGAAAAGAAAGTGGTTGATAACATATAAAAGCATTGACGGTGAGGATGCCAGCAATCCACAGAACAGACAAATGAACGCTTTTTTCAGTATTTCGTTCCAAATTTCTCCTGGGCTGTCCTCCGCGACAGAACTTACAAATTTCATCAATCGCAAAGCAACCCAAACGGCAAACCCCATCATTATAACACTCATGGCGCCTGCGGATAGTTTTGCATACATCTGCATAACAATTGGACCGATGATATTATACACGCTGGATAAAATTCCGTTATAAAAGCATGTGTCAAAAACGGGCTGTGTTACATTGTGGTCATCAGAAATTCTTGTTGGCGATTGATAAGATAATACAGTGGTGTTTTCAGAACAGGCGGACAGCAAGAAAAGGGCCGATAATACAATTATCAAAACCTTTCCTAATTTTGCTATGTCAAACACCTTTTTCATCGTTCATTAGTCCTGTAAAGTTGCTTTATTTTCTCTTTTTTCCTCTTCCGCCTTTGTTTGCTGTTTTGTTAATTGCTTTTTGCCGACTTTTCCCCGAACCAAGCTTAATTTTTTTACGCATTTCTTCTTGTCTGGTATGCTGTTGCATTGACAGAGCGTGTTTTCTTTTTCCTGCTTTTCTCGGATCCGCGCCTTTGTTCGGATTGGAACCGCGGTTAGGACGCCGTTTTTTCGTTCCGTCATTTCCGGTTTGTTCGGCTTCATTAGCTTGACTACCATGTGGGTTTTGGTTTGCGGTAGTGGCATTGTCGCCATCGGATGAAGGTGTCGTCGAGCTCTCTGTGTTTACAGGTGACGGAGTACCATCTTTAGGAGTGTTTCCGCTACTAGAGCCAGCTGCTGCTCCCGCACCCGCAGGGGTGTTTCCTCCGGAACCTCCGCTTGAATGTGTTGTTTCTGCTGTCGTAACGGAAGGAGTCGTTGTTTGATTTTGACGTGTTAATGTTTCCTCTGAGGTTGCGTCGACAGGTGGTTTGGGGGGCTGATTAGAAGGGGGAACTCCGACAACAGTAGAACTCATTGTCGTTGCGTCAATCGTCGGCGTTTTGGGAAGCGCTCCTCCATTTCCATGCAACCTACTCAGAGAGGATGGGGTGCTACCTCTTATTGTCGGAGTGTTGCCATTATTTCCACTTTGGCCGGTAAGTTTGTTTTTTATAGCGCGAGCGCCCCTTCCAATAGCTCCTGGGGTTGCTTTGGCAATGTCTTTCGTCTTATTCCAAGCCGCTTTTCTAATCGGAGCAGTTGTTTTAAGCGCCGCTCCTTTCGTCGCAGATGTCGCCATCGTGCCAATGCTTGAGCCAATGCCGCTGATTGCGCCTCCAGCCATCTTTCCGGCCAATTCCTCGGCTTTTCCGCTGAGTTTGAAGCCGAATAGGCAACAAACAATCAAAATAAGGAAGCCAACGGTTGAAATATCTGTTAATTCTTTTAATTTATCAGTATCTTGATTATTAACAGCATTATAGATTGGGAGTAGCCCACCTAAAGCTTTTTCGGCATTTTCATCTTTATTATCCTTATTAGCGTCCGTGCCGCCGGATGTTTCTGTAGAAGCTGTGGTTACGGTATTTTTTATTCCGGCATCAACCAAGTCTAAATTGACACGAATTACCAAGCCAATAAAAACAAAGACAAAAAAGCTGTTGAGCAAAATTTGCACACCTTTTCCCGTGTAAGAGGATGTAATCTTGAACGGCCAACAAGCAATCAAAAACGGCATTAATGCGCCGACAATTCCCAGTTGTACCACTGCGTCAATCAGGTAAAAGGCAAAAGCCAACGAAAGCAAAAGACCAAAGGCGACCAGTAAAAGTCCTTGAATGGCCATTTGAAAACCGTCACCGAAACCTAATTTACCTCCTGTCGGTGAAAACATTCCATGACCGCCAATGCAAAGTAATGAAGAGCCTACAGCTTGCATGAATGCGATTTCATACTGTACTTTGGAAATAAAAATGGCAATATCTACGTATAAGGAGCCATTGTTGGTTGAAAAATAAGTAGTTCCCGGGTCAACTATTTTATTATATTCAATAATCGTTTTATCGCTAACGCTGACATTGCTTGATGCCAGCTCTCCTCCAAATTTTAGTCCTGCCTGCAAAAGAGGATTAACACCAAGACGATATATTTCCCCTGAATTGGCAAGTAATAGAAAAGCAATTAAAAATTTAGCGCTTTGTTTAATCAAGCCTCCTAAAAATTTAGGAGCATCTTGTTTCGTTAAAGAACTGACATGGGCTAATGTTTGTACAGCTATCCATAAAGCCAAGCCGATACCTATCAATGATTTAAAGGCTGTTCCAAGTTTCTCAAATGATGTTTTTGCCATATCATCGGCAGCTGTAAACAAGACCTTAAATAAAGGGCAGAAAAAGCATTTTCGTTGGTTGTAGAGTTTAACCGGAAGAACCTCACACCCTTTAAATCCTCCATCAACATTACCATATTCAATAGTAGCAGATGAACTGTTATAAAATATACAATATTTTTTCGGAGGAGTCCCACCGGTAAAACACTCTGAAAGGTAATCGATTCCTCCTTGCGAGCCTTTTCCTTCATAACTATTTGTGCAACCGGAAGAGCAAATCTCATATTTGTTCCGATCATCGCTTGTGGGAATTTCTTTATCTTTAGGTTGACAAAAATGGTAGTGGTTTATTCTCACGGCACCAACAGCATCTACTTCGTTATGTATGCAAACTTCTTTTGTCAAATCACAAGATTGCGATCCACAAGGAAATTGGTTCGAACCTGAATCTGAATTTTCTAGCTTTAAAATTTGCTCTGAAGTGGCACCGTGATTTTTAGCAAATTCTACGGCACTTTCAATTTTTGCATTATCATTGTCTCCAAGCTTTTGTCCCCATGCCCCGCTGGGCGCCGACATGGCCGTCATCGCTGCTAAAAACAGAATTCCCCAGATTTTTCTAAAGTTTGTCGTCATTGTCGTCCACTCTGCCAAAGGGGTTGCCCAAAATCTTTATTGCAGCCAACAGTGCAATAATGACCAAAACCAAAGCTGTGTAAAAAGCGCCCTTGCTGGCAATCAACCCGAATAAATCCACATAAAAAGCCGCTGCAAATAATATCAAAACCAAAAATGTTATCAGCCAGCTCTTAATCATCGTTGCACCTTTTTCCAGCCTTACTATTTATCATACCACAAAATTTCTTCATAAATTGTTACAGTTTTTTGATTTTTTTATAATGCTCCAAAATGTCCGGTGGTAAGAAAATTGACCACGCGCGCCACAAGCTCTTTGTTGTTGAATAAGTTGAATTGCGGTACACTCATCTCAATAACCTCTTTGGCACCGCTGTTTTTCTTTTCGGATTCTGCGGTGACTTTGGGCATGGAGGTTCTGGTTAAAAACTCTACAATTCTTGTCAGCAGAGAAGGGGACAAGATAATTCCTGTTTCGATATTCTTCGGGATTCGCGGGAGTGCTTGGGCTTTTTTAGGGGCGGCATCTCGCATAATCGGCCCGAGGATAAAACTGATAATTTTGTTTTTGTGGAATTTTTCCATTAAACGGCTTCCCCGATTCATGGGGGCGACTTCTACAATCCTGCCGATTTTGAGTTTTTGTTGCCATTCCGATTCCACGCTGAAAAGCCTGCGTAAAACCAAGCTCCCGATTCCCTTTGTGACAAAGGATACTTCCTGAACATCTTCCAAGTGATTTAAAAAGAAGATTAATTGTCGGACATGCCCGTCAATATCTTTTTGTGTTGATGGATAATTGACCGCTGCGGCTAAAAGTTTTTTCTTTAAAACCTCTCGCCATAAGGGTTTGAAGATATTTTTCGATTCGCCAAGTCCATGCAACATAATAACCATATGCCCTTTTTGTCGGCTGATTTCATATGCACTTATATATTTAACAAATGCTTTTCGGCATTCCTCAAAAGTTCCTTCATGTCGGCGGATATCCCAATTATCCAAAAGTCGACACTTCTTGCTGATGCAATTGCGCTGGATTCGCCATTTCTGATAAAAGAAAACATCTTCCCAAAAATGAGAGCCCCCCATAGTATAAAAGTCATTGCGCATAGTGTCGCCTCCGCAAAGGGTTAAAGTTTGCCGACTCCGTTAGTGTTCGGAATTGCCGTTATGGTGATTCGCGAGGAATCTCTGCTTGTCATTTCGATCAAAATCTGCACCGCGCGATTCTGTCTTATGTATGTCATCTGGCTGATTTTGGCGCGGACAGTGGCAACCTCAATCCAATTCAGCTTGGGCATTTCAGAAACATAGAAGTCAAAAACGCTGCTGGGATTATATGGAGTCGTGTATACCAAGCTGCCAATCCAGTTCTCTCCGCTGCCCAAAGCACGAGTCTCGTCCAAATCAACATAAGCCTCGGTTGGAAACGGAACATCAGGAAAATGTGCAAAAGCAGGAGGAATGGCCGAACCGTCGACCCCGCTTAATGTCGGCTTTTCGTTGGCGCAAGCCGAAAGGATTAAGACTAAAGTTAATATTAAGATATTGTTTTTTAACATTTTTGCTACCTTGTGTTCGTTTTCAGTTGTGGTATATTGTGTTGATGTTAGCGCACTAAGGTTAAAAAAAAGAAAACAAATATAACCAATTTTTAACAGTGAATCTCGCTCATAAAAAATCAATGATTTTCAACGAATTGCAAAAAATGTGAAAAAAAATCAAAAATTTTTTATTTTTTGTGTTGACATCTGGGGAATAACATCCTATAACCCACATCACCGACGGCGAGCACGTCAGACTGACAAACGAGCTTCGGTAGTTATAGAAGAAAGTAAATAAGTAGAGAGGATACGCAGGCGGTAGATTGCGGAAG
>CATGXW010000031.1 GCA_949542085.1 uncultured Alphaproteobacteria bacterium | reverse complement strand
TAAATTAAATAACATTATCTATATATAAGCAAACATCCTAAAAATACATTAATAAATAGTCATTAGTGATTTGAATGTCTCAGCAGGCGATTGATTGCACCGTAAAGCGTATTGATTTCCTGTTCGGTCATTTGGTTGCGGGTAAAGATGTTGCGCAGATTGATGACCATTTTGTCGCGTTTTTCATCTTCTTTAAAATTGCCGCAATCATCAAGCTTGTTTTCTAGATAAGCACAAAATTGCAGAACTTTTTCTTTATCTGCCAAATCAGAATGGCTTATGACAAATTGTTCATCTGGAGCTTCAATTTGCAATTTGTGAAATTCATATCCGGCCAGAAGAACTGCTTGTGATAAGTTAAGAGAACAATGACGGGGATTAAGCGGAATATTGATAATCGCTCGGATAGGCAAACATCATGATTATTCAGGCCGGTTCGTTCCGGTCCGAACAAAATCCCGCCTTTGCTGCCGTTAGCTATTTTATCATCAAGAATTTCCGCCGCACGGTTGGCATTTAAAACCGGTTTGACTTGATCACGATGGCGGGATGTTGTCGCCAAAACATAGTTCAAATCCGCAATCGCCTGTTCGGTTGTGTCAAACACTTCCGCGTTATAAAGAATTTCTTCTGCGTTAGAAGAGGCTGAAATTGCTTTGGCTGAAAGGTGGTCTTCTCTGGGATGAACAAGGCGTAAATGGTAAAGGCCGCAATTCATCATAGCTCTGGCCGCCATACCGACATTTTCAGCCAACTGTGGTTCAACCAGAATGATATAGGGTTGTTTTTCGTACATTATTTTGCTTCTGTTGACGGAGATGATGTGGTTTCTACATTGCTGGGATTGACAACATAGGTTTCTGTAAAATATTTTTTTAAGGCTTCTTTGTCATTAACATTAATGTTTTTTTCTTGATAACGAATTTGTTCGTTTGCCGGTGCAAAGCGATTCTTTTGGCGAATCTTGCTCTTTTCAACCACCTCGGAAGCGTTTAGGATGCGTTTCATCTGTTGAGGTTCTCTGTGTTTGACCAAAAAATCAATGTTTTGAGTCATATTTTGTTGTGCTTGGATTTTTTGAGCTTCCGTGATTTTTGACGGAGGCTGTGGCAATTCCTCGGTCGATGTCTCTTGAGCACAAACTGAAGCGGCAATTAATAAAGAAAACATAAATGCGCAAGGATATGATTTCATCATGATTTTTCCAGTATTAATCAATTGACAAAAGGTCGATACTGTTAAACAAGAGGTTTTCAACATCTAAACCGGAAGCTTCCTCAAATGAGTCCAGAAAACCTGCGAATACCGTGTCAAAAGGATTGTTTCCGTGACCTATGCTGTTATAGGCGGCCCTAAGTTGGCGGGCATAGTTTTGAGGTAAGTCTCTGATGTTTTGATCATAGCTCTCCGGAATTTTATAGCCCAGATTACGCAAGTGTTGGGTCAAAACAATCATGTTGTGGCGATTAACTTCCGGAGCAATCATTTCCTGTCCGTAGTTTTCGCCATAAGTTGTTGCTTCACCAATGTAATTTAATTTACCGTGCTGACCACTGCCGCGCCATGTTTTGATGCCGCTTCTGTCACGGGCGCGAGCCCACGGATCAACGGGAAGAATGTCACTATTGGCATAGGCAGGGGCTTTTGTTAAATCAGTGCTGGCAACGTTGTCTCCCATATAGCCGTCATTGGGCGTCAGGTTAAAGTCGCCGCTTCGCGCCGCATTGGCGGAAGAGGCTTGTGAAACGGTTGCTGTTTCATTTCCCATAAGATTGTCCGCGGCTTGATTTTGGCTTTCCAATGCTTGCGGTGTTGCCATGTTGGCGGCTCTTTGGCTTTGCAATTGAGCGGAAGCTCTCTGAATTTGCGCTGCTCTGACTTGGCGCGCCTGTTCGGCCTGAGCTTGTCCCAAAGCCTGAATTTTTGAAGTTGGTTGCGGGCTAGCTTTTTTCCAAGGATTGGCTGCGAGTTGCGCCTGTGCAGACAAAGCAAAGGCAATACAGCTTATACCGGCTAATAAAGGTGTTATTTTTAACATGACAGTCCTCCCGCGTAACGTTCCGCTATTATTATAATACTATATATTATAGAAAAATAATAGTTACAAAATTGTTATATTTTTCAAATTTATTTATTAGGGGCTTTTTTGTGTGTTTTCGCTTTAATGGCGTTAATTTCTTTTTGCAAAAGCTCCAACTGACATTCAATGGGATCCTTGTCTGTCGGGCAATAACCGTAAGCCATGAAACCGGCTGGGTCTTTCTTCGTGTGTTGAACCGAATGAGCCGGTACCCCGACAACGGTCTGGTTGGCTTCCACGTCTTTCAAAACAACGGCATTGGCACCAACTTTAACGTTGTCGCCGATTTCAATGGGGCCGAGAATTTGAGCGCCCGCGCCGACAACGACATCATTGCCGAGGGTAGGGTGGCGTTTGTTGGTGTTCTTGCCCTTTTTGCTGAAAACAGTCGTTCCGCCAAGGGTCACACCATGGTAAAGGGTGACATTGTTACCGATAATTGTTGTTTCTCCGATAACAACCCCCATGCCGTGATCAATGAAAAAGCCTTGACCTATTTTAGCCCCCGGATGAATTTCCACGCCGGTAAAAAAACGAGAAATTTGTGATAATACGCGAGCGGTAAGCTTAAAGTTTCGCCGCCATAAAGCATTGGCGAAACGATAAATGATAATGGCGTGAAGTCCTGCGGAGCAAAGCAAAGCCTCGGCTCTGCTCTTGGTTGCGGGATCTCTGGCAATAACGGCGTCAATGTCATTAAGAATCATCTTGAATTTTGTTTTCATTTTATGCTACATTCCTGAAAATGTTAATAATTTATCAGTATTTAATTTATATAATACTTAAAAATTCTAATTTTAGGTTAAGGTAATGACAGAAATTTTATTTAATGGACACGCCGGCCGTCTGGAAGGACGTTATCATCAAAGTGATAATCCTTCTGCGCCGATTGCGTTGATTTTACACCCACACCCGCAATATGGCGGAACCATGAACAATAAGGTTGTTTACACATTGTTCAGTTGTTTCCAAAATCTGGGTTTTTCCGTGTTACGTTTTAATTTCCGCAGTGTCGGTCGTTCTCAAGGACAGTTCGAAGACGGACCGGGTGAACTTTCTGATGCGACGGTTGCTCTTGACTGGTTGCAATCTGTTAATCCCGAAGCCAGACAATGCTGGATTGCCGGTTATTCTTTTGGTGCTTGGATTGGATTGCAGTTATTAATGCGTCGTCCTGACATCAATAACTTTATTGCGGTTTCTCCTCCGGCTAACGAAAAAGATTTTTCATTTTTGGCGCCATGCCCGACTTCCGGTTTAATCACTCAGGGATGTATAGATGAAATCGTTACCCCGTCGACAGTGACGAGTCTGGTTAAACGTCTGAACACACAACGTAACGTGTCTGTTGATTATGCAATGATCGAAGGCGCTGACCACATGTACAACAACCACTTGGTTGATTTGTATAAAGTAACCGGCAACTATGTGATTGATGCGATGAAACGCAAGGGGCCGGATAAAAAACGTCGTGGTCGTCGCAAAAAATCAGAGTTGCAAGACGATGAAACAATGCTTCTGACAAACGAAACCGATGACGATATCGATACCGATGAAGACTATGAGGACGATATCGAAAACGATGATTTCGATGAGTTGGATGATGAAGAATAAAAAAGAGCGCCGAAAGGCGCTTTTTTATTTCATAAAATCCTGAAAAGTCAAAAAGAATTTTGCAACTGTTTAAGAATGTACACGCGAATGGCGCTGGAGAGGTTTTCTTTTTCCCTCTCTGCATCTATTTCCGTGACTAACTGGTTGAGGCTGAGATTGCGCTCGGCGGCAATCTTTTTAAGTTCAGCCAAAAACTCATCTTCCAGAGAAATACTGGTTGAGTGACGATTAGCGATAATGACGGATAGTTTACGCATTATTTTTTTCTAAAAGCGTCAATAGAAATAACGGTTGCCGCGCCGGAAGCCTGTTTCAATTCGGTTTTTTCATCAAAATCGTCTTCCGCGTTTTGGAAAATACCGTCTTCACTGTTGCTGAAGCTTAATCCGAATTTGGCGTAAGGATCGGCAAAATAAGTGATGGAATCATAGGGGATACGCAGTGTTTGCGGTACGCCGCCAAAACTCAAATCCACTTCAAAATATGTTTCACCAATCATCAGGTTGGCAAATTGATGTTGCAAGACAATAGTCATTTCTTCCGGATATTGGTTTAACAATTGCGCTGAGAGACGAGCACTCGGATGACTGGTTCGAAATGTGATGTAATAGTGATGTTCACCGGGAAGTCCTTCGTCGGCTGCAATCTTCAAAGCTTCAATAACCACATGTTTGAGAGCTTTTTCGACCAGCTTGTCATAATTAATTTCCAACTTTTCCATGAGGCACCTTTCTATTAAAACAAGTGAGCCGTTCTGTTGATAGGTGGCTCGGCCCCCACTTACGATTATCCTAAATCATAAGGATTTGAATTTGTTGCGACTACAAATTAAGCAGCCATTGCAACAGGAGCTACGTTATTATCGTTAGCATTCATTTAAATTTGAACCGATAACGGTGGTATCTCACCGAACACGGCTTACCTGTCTTTACCATACATTGTCAATCCTGTGTCACCCCCGTCATAATATATCTCATCGCGCCGGCATTTCTGTCTGCTTTCGCTGACGTGCAGCCTCTCGCGCTACAACTGGTGGAGGTGCCGGGTACTGCCCCCGGGTCCAACATATCTATTTCACAGAGCTTCTAGTGTCATAGTCAGATTGCTCTGACAATTCATTAGTATAGGTACAAAACTATCAAAATTCAAGTGTTAAGATAAAAAACTTGCAATTTAGAATATACGATGGTAATGTTTTCGACAAAATAATATAATTGTGTCAAACTAAATTCTTTTAAAATTATGAACAAACAAAAGATGCTTCAAAGCTTAGGTTTTGACGGGTACAACCATCTGATGGCAAAAGTAATCTATACGGAATGCCGTTCTGATGTTTTTGACCGTCTGAACGAAGGCTATCCGGTAACTCCGCTGGTTCTCCAGATGATGTTCGAAAGAGGCTGGGGCCGAGAGATTGAAAAACTCATCCGCAACGGCTCTTTCTGGCATCATGAAGACTGGAACAAGGCGCTGACCATTTGGTTTCAAGGTTTCTTCGGAGATGAGGAATTTATCAATCTTTGCCTGCATAAGGGCTGGACAGCGTTCCTCACACACATGAACGTAGACGCCGAACATCTGGCTGAACACGAGCAATGGGATCTCCTCGTTGAACGAGGCGAGTGGCAGACGCTCATCAATCACAATCAGCAGAAAAAGCTTCCGAGGGACAAATGGAAAGAATGGATTCCTTTGGTTCTTCAGAGCGAAAAAAGAGAATTCCTTTTTCAGAATGGCTGGTATACGTTTCTGGATGAGTTTCCGAAACTGAAAGATCAGGCTTTCGCCGCCTTTGTTGAAGGTAAACACTGGAAAGAACTGATAGAGTGTCGGGAAGTTTATTCCGGTTATGGCATTCGGGAAGAGTTGCTCAAAGACGGGCAGTATGAATTGCTGTTGGAGATGAAAGAACATCGCTTTCTGGCAACACATGGTCAGGTCGGTTTTCTCGTCAAGAAAAAGTGTTGGGGCGCTTTGGTTCGCTATGGATACGCGACCCTTGTCGATTGGAACGAATACTACGATTCAGCGGATGGCAAACACCGTAAGACTGTTTTGAAGCAAGCTGTTGAAGCCGGTGCTGTCAACTTCCTCAAGTCCAAGGGATATCGCTTTCTGGCTTTCAAAGCTCATTTTCGCAACTGTCACAAGTGACTGTAAAAAAGCTGAGGGCAACCTCAGCTTTTTTTTTGTGTTTCATCAAAAAACTGCTAACATCTTTGTGGGAGAAAAAGATGACAAAAGTTGCTGTTTGGTGCCGACATGAAGGCGATAATATCATCGGAATCGGCGATTCGATTCCTTGGCGTGTTCCGTCAGATTTGAAAAAATTCGGGCGGATTGTTACCGGACAAAATATCGTGGTTGGGCGCAAAACTTATGAAACGCTTCCGCCGAAGTTTGATAAAGAAACGATTTTTGTGCTAAGTGGTCAAGAGGATTATGAAACACGAGCACCACAACATCAAGTCGTGACAAAAACAAAGTTCTTCAAAGACATGGAAGATGATTTGTATCTCTGCGGCGGAGCCGGAATTTATAATTTGTTTATGGGCGATGGCGGAAAACTAATGCCAGATGTCATCGTCGATTGTGTTTATCATGGCGAAATGCAGCAGGCAGACGGTGAAAAAGTTGACATTTCGTCTTCAGTGGATATGATGCGGAAAAAATATATGCAAGTTGGCAGTGTTTATGAAGAAGACAATGTAACAACCGCGATATATGTCAAGCGCGGGAACTTTGTGGAACAACGAATTCTCAAACATATCATTAATTCAATTATTAATTCTTAAGGAGGATTTTTTATGAAACAGTATCTCGATGTTTTACGCGACATTATGGAAAACGGTACTGACAAGCCCAATCGTACGGGGATTGACACACGCTCTGTTTTCGGTCGTCAGATGCACTTTGATTTAAGCAAGGGATTTCCTTTGGTCACCACCAAAAAGGTGTTCCTGAAAGGGATTATCCACGAGCTGATTTGGTTGCTGTCCGGCAATACCAATATCAAGTATCTGACCGACAACGGTGTCAAAATCTGGAACGAATGGGCCGATGAAAACGGCGACCTCGGTCCGGTCTATGGCGCTCAATGGCGCAATTTTAACGGTGAGGGGATTGATCAAATTAAAGATGTTATCGAACGTCTGAAAAAAGATCCCAATGATCGTCGCATGATTGTCAGTGCGTGGAATCCCGCTCAAATCGGACAAATGGCTTTGCCGCCGTGTCATTGCTTTTTCCAGTTTTATGTGGCGGACGGCAAACTTTCCTGTCAACTGTATCAGCGCAGCTGCGATATGTTTTTGGGGGTTCCCTTTAACATCGCGTCGTATGCCTTGCTGACAATGATGATTGCTCAGGTGACAGGATTGGGCTTGGGTGAATTTGTGCATACTCTGGGAGATGCGCACATCTATCACAATCACTTTGAACAGGTGAGAGAACAGCTTTCCCGTGAACCATACGAGCTTCCGACCATGAAAATCAATCCGAACGTCAAGAATATTGACGATTTCAGATATGAAGATTTCGAATTGGTCGGTTATCAATCGCACGGCAAATTAGTCGGAGCGGTGGCTGTTTAATGGACTCTTTACGGCAGCGCAGCGGATATTTTCCTCTGCGCTGCTTTTTTAGGATTTTTGATATGATTGAATATATTCCGACAAAGGTAAAATTTACAAAATTAGAACATTATGTTGAAAATGGCGCGAATTTAAAATATTCAACGACCGGTGCGGCTTGTTTTGATATCTGCGCCGCGATTTCAGAGCCGGTGGAGCTCCGTTGCGGTGAACATAAAGGCATTCCGACCGGTATAAAAATGGCCGCGGAAAATCCTTTGTGGTTTCGCATCAATTCTCGCAGTGGTTTAGCGATAAAACATGGGGTTATAA
>CATGXW010000030.1 GCA_949542085.1 uncultured Alphaproteobacteria bacterium | reverse complement strand
CTGATTTATGTGCTATAGTGAGGAGAGTTCCGGAACGATAGCATATAGAGGTGCAGCATGAAAAAATTATTGGCGATGTATATTTGTGTTTCAGCCTTTCTTAACGGCTTTGATGCAAAAGCTTCTGGTTTGGATATGCCTCCTTTAGATAATTCACACACACAATTCAGCTTAGTTCCGGAATCTCTTTTTGACAACAGTTCTTCTTATCAAGTGGCAAGAACTTACTTTATGCCGGATTATCAGCGTAATCTGGTCGGCAAACAGTTTGGCGGACGTGTTAACGACGGTGGCAAGGATGCCGGTGACAAAGCCTGTTCGACGTATGGTTTATTAGACAGTTGTGCCACACATCGAGTTGGCAAGGGTGTTCAACATCCGATTGCCGGATTAACATGTTATGAAGAATGTGTTTGCGACACTTCCTATTATAAATATACCGCTACCAATTGTCGATCGCCGAAAACTTTAAGCGAAGGCTGTACTGATGAGAAAAAAGTGGATATTATAGGCGGAGATTTTATCAAAGATAATGGGTTGACAAACCTGTCGGGATCGCGTCGTCAGGCCAGCCTTGTCGGGGTAGGGGGAATTAGGACTACGCAATATGCGCAATGCGCTTGTCCGGCGGAATATAATCTACCAAATTGTCCAACGGGAATGGATTGTGGTTTGCCTTGTGATGGCAAATACAAGTCGGGGACTTGTAAGTCTGGTTACACCATGACCTCAGGCGGAACGTGCGAGATGATGAGTTGTTCATCATACGGTGGTTATGACATTTGTCCGGCAGGTTACGGTGTCACGGAAAATTTTTCTACGCCGACAGGTATCCATTGCGTCAAGTGTTCGCAATGTGCCGCCGGTACATATTCAAAAGGAACAGGCGCCTGCGTCGCTTGTGCGTGCGGCACGTATTCGGCGCGAGCAGGAGCGTCAAGCTGTACGGCTTGCGCCAGCGGGGCATATCAGACGCTGACCGGTCAAACATCTTGCAAGAAAGTGGCTCATGCTGAAGGATGGACTATCTCGGCGGATAAATGCACTATCTCAAAGAATAAATGTGCAGCTGGTTTTACGGCCGGCGTGACAACCTGCAGTCAGGGAACTTATTCGTCTAGCGGATATTCCGGAGATGAGGTTTGTGGAAAATGCACTCTTAAAGGATGTCCCAGCGGGCAGATTGATACGAACACTTATTGGTGCTCTATCCCGAAGACAATGGATTGCAGTGTTTTAGGGTATGTAAAAAATTCCTGCGATGATAATCAGTATGCGTTAAAATGTCCTTTTGGTGACAATAAATATTTTTGTCTGAATGCAAATGTCGGAATTTCGTGTCCTTATAAAAACGTTACATTTGTTAAAAATAATTTATTGGGAAGCTCGGAGAGCGTTACCTATGCCTCCTTTAAACATACTCAGGTTAATTCGTGGAAAATAAACGAGCATGATGCTGCTCAAAATCCTAATTTGCTTGCTTTTTGTAGCAGTGGTTCGGGATATAGCTCTATTTATTCCTGCCCTAGTTCGTTTGTTTTGAGAATGTATTTTTCTTGTATTTATGATGTTGACGGAAAAACGGTGACTGTTGATCATACCATAACTGATTTTACGGTAGATAAAGCGCTTATTTCACATGGAGCTATAACAGGTTTTGCGTTGGATGCTGCGTGTAAGAAAGCGATAGTAACAGATACTGATACCGGATGCTCAGAGTTGAATAGCACGCATGTGATTAAATCAAGCGATGTTACGGGTGGTGGGATTTTATCGCCTCTCTCTTCTCTTGAGTAGTTAAGTAAGTTTGCAAAATTTTTGAGGAGAAATTTGATGAGGAAAATTGTGAAGAAAAATTTGTTACGCTTTTTATTAGCCGGAGGTTTTCTTTCTTTGGGGGCAAATTCTTCGTTTGCGGCTTGTATATCCGGGGATTGCGCTTCTTTGGGATATACTCGTTCTGCATCAGAGTGTTCCGGTGTTGATTTTGTCAGGTGTCCGTTTGATCTTGATAAGTATTTTTGTGCACTGGATACATCCGCTCCTTCTGGTTCGGAGTGTTTGTATACAGAAACAGAAGCTTCTTGCAAGAGGGCGTGTTCTGTTGTCGGAGCAAAATCTTGCAGCCGAGGAGGAGTGACTTATTATCAAAGTTGTGGGATGCCGACTTGTGGTAAATATGCTAATTGTGTTAATGGTAATTGTAGCTGCAATTATTCCGGAATTGTTTATCAAAAAAATGGTTTTTCCGGAGCGTTACAAAATAATTTGACTTTTACTGGTGGGTATTATTGGTTTAAGAGAGGAGAAAACCTGACGACCTCAGAGATGCAAGTTCGTTGCACGGGAGATCCGGGGAAAGATGGAAGACTGTCAAGTTGTTCTACGGGGCAATTTTTCTTAGCTATTACAGTGGACTGTATTTATAACGTATATAAGTTGCATCATACTCATGTTGGGGAGGTTTCCGTATCATTAAGCGAGTTTCAGCGTTTGTCATCATCAGCTTTGGATGAATGGTGCAAACGGCAGGTAGAGATGGATAATCAAGGTTGTCAGGGGATCGTGTCTGACGGGACAATCACCAGAAAAGATTTGGGGTTATAAATGAAAGCCGTAAACACCGCTCTTAGTAAGAGCGGTGTTTATTTTGTTTGATGAGAGACATCACGATGGCGCCGCCGATAAGAGCCAAAGTGATAATCAACGATGCTTTCGGTTCAACTTCAATACCGATGTAAGGCAGGAAGATTTTGGAACCGATGAAAATCAAAATGATTGACAGAGCCGGTTTTAGGTAAGTGAATTGCTTGACGGCGGCAGCCAGCAGGAAGTAAAGAGCACGTAAGCCGAGAATGGCAAAGATATTGCTGGTATAGACGACAAAAACGTCTTGGGTGATTAAAAAGATGGCGGGAATGCTGTCGAGAGCAAAAATAACATCCATGATTTCAATAATCAGCAAGGCAAAGAACAATGGCGTGATATAGTGTTTGCCGTTTTCTTTGACAAAGAAGTGTTCCCCGCGGATTTCATGCGTCACATGAAAATATTTGCTTATAAAAGCGTATAGTTTGCTGTCTCTGATATCGTTTTCTTCCTCGTCGTTGTGGAGAGACATTTTTATACCGGTATAAATCAGGAATGCCGAAAAGATATATAATACCCAATGGAAATTTGCGATTAGAACTTCGCCGACGCCGATAAGCACGCCGCGCATAATGATGGCACCTAAAATACCCCAGAACAAAACACGGTGTTGATATTTGCGTTCAATTCCCAGACTGCAGAAAATGACGGAGATAATGAAAATGTTATCCAACGATAAGCTTTTTTCAACCAAAAATCCGGTATAGTAGAGCATTCCGGTTTCCATACCGCGCTCGTAAATGACAAATAAACCAAAAATCAGGGCGATGGCGATGTAAAA
Organism: uncultured Alphaproteobacteria bacterium; assembly: GCA_949542085.1. Lineage (GTDB taxonomy): Bacteria > Pseudomonadota > Alphaproteobacteria > RF32 > CAG-239 > CAZU01. The sequence continues at coordinate 4,209 of CATGXW010000030.1, read as the reverse complement.
AATGCAGGCGGCCAGAGTTTCGCCGATTTTGGGTTCTGACGCGTGGCGGTGAAAAACAAAGAGGTCAAGGTAAAGCAAGATAAAGACAAGGATGCCGAAGATTGTCCACATCCATGGCGCAGACATGATAAAGTGCGGTTGGTTTAATAAAGCTTCCATTGTTGTCCTCTTTTGATCTGTTTTTTACTGTGGTTATTATTGGCATAAGCTATATAAAAAGCAAGCGGAAAGAGGATTTGTAGACAGCTTAGTCGGAAAAGATTTTGACACGTTGTTCCAGCGGTTGGAATGTTTTGTCATCTGCGGGTTGTTCAATCGAGCCAAAAGGCATTTGTGCCGTTAAACGCCAGTTGGCAGGAAGGTTAAAGCTTTGACGAACATCCTCGTCAATCAAAGGATTGTAGTGTTGTAATGAGGCTCCGATATGGTGTTCGGCGAGTAATGTCCAAACGATATATTGCAACATGCCCTGAGCCTGTTCTGCCCAGACGGAAAATTGTTCGGCATACAGAGGAAATTTGCTTTGCAGGTTTTTGGTGATATCATCGTCAATAAAAAACAAGACAGTTCCCGCACCGGCGGCGAAAGAGGCTATTTTAGACTGAGTGGCGGAGAATTTTTCCGGCGGTGTGACTTTTTGAAGGTGTTTTTCTGTGATGTTCCAAAGTTTTTTGCTGGCGTTTCCGAACAGGAGAACGGCGCGGCCTGACTGTGAATTGAAAGGGGTTGGACAGTATTGAACGGCTGATTTAACCAACTCTTCGATTTTTGCAGGTGTTAAATTTATGTTTTTTCCCAGATTGTAAATTGAACGGCGTTTGGAAATAAGTTGTTCAAAGTCTGACATGTTTCCTCCTTTCACAGATACAAAAAGGGTGTCCGACCAAACGGACACCCGTGCATTGTTTAATTATTTTGCCAAAACGATTTCGTCGACGTCAATTTCGACATTGTTCCAGCTTTTGTCAACTTCACCGGTGATGACAACAACATCATCAGGTCCGACGTTCAAGCCTTTCCAGTCTTCATCGTCTATTTCAACCGTAATGGTATCTTTGCCGTCTGTGAACACATATTTTTCATCGCCCAGTCCCTGAGTGATGTTGCCTTGAATGATAACAAACGCGTCATCGGCCATTCCTTTCGCTTCGGCAACGCTGGCTTTTTTGGCGCCGGAGGGACCCGTGAAGCTGGCCAAAACTGTACCGGCTGCGAGCAATGAAAGCAATTGAATTTTTTTCATAAAACATCTCCTTTATATGAGGGAATAAAACAACTTAAATATAGTATTCATCGTTCAAAAAATAAGCAATACTTTAGTTTTGTATAGTTGGCTTTGAGGTATAAAAAAGGATGTTATTTTTTTAGGACAGACAGCCATTTTTCTGCTTTGAAACCTGCAATGGCAAAGTTTTCGCCAATCAGCAGCGGACGTTTGACGAGCATTCCATTGGAGGCCAAAAGCTCCAATTGTTCGGTTTCGCTCATTTTGGGGAGCTTGTTTTTGACATCAAGTTGGCGATAAAGCATACCGCTGGTATTGAAGAATGTTTTGAGCGGTTGACCGCTGCGTAACTGCCAGTCATGTAATTCTTCCGCAGTCGGGTTTTGTTCAACAATATGACGAGTTGTATAGTCTATATGGTTGTCATTAAGCCATTTTTTTGCTTTTTGGCAGGTTGAGCACTTGGGGTATTCGAGAAATAAAACGCTCATTTTTACACTCCTAATTTAAGTCAAAAAGATTAGAAAAGCTCAAAGCCACACCAATCATGAAGTTGCTTCCCTTGACAGGGGTTTGACGGTCTTGCGCCTGATAATAGTTGATGTAAGGAGCCAGACTGAGAGTGTCGGTAATTTTGACATCCATGCGGCCGGTGATGTCTAATTCATATTTAAAATCAGTTCCGACATAACGGCTGTAGAGGACATAGTCACGGAAGTAGGCGTCCAATTGGAATTTGACACCTTCACGTAACGGATATTCCGAGCGTAAACCTATTTCATAGGCTGTTTTGGTATCGCTCTTGCTATAGGTCAGGTCAAGTTCTTCAACGATCGCAGCATAAAGTTCTTTGATATAAACGCCGTTGAACAGCTTGATACCGCCTTTTCCGCGAATAATCTGCGTGCGTGGCGAATCATTATTGGCGGTGAATTCTGTTTGATAGCCAAGATTAACGAACGGACCGACATCGGCGTCTTCATAACGCCACATTTTGCGGGCATAGTCGGTGCTGAGTAAAATTTTATCAGCGTTTTCATTGGTGGTTTTGGTGCCGTCGGCTTCTTTTAGTTTGGTTTTTCCGTATTCCATAAACAAGCTGTTGTTCCATTGGCCGTCAGGGCGTTCGTTTTCCAAACTGAAGTCAAAGACGCCTTTGAATACCGTCTGGCTGTCGGCGCTTAATTTTGAGCTGGGTGAATCTTGATATTGTTCGGCATTGGAAACTTGTGTCGATGACATTTCCAAAGCGACACGGCGGAAATTGGCTTTCCAAACCGAAGGAGATTCTTCGATGAAATCTTCGTCTGTCTCCTGAGCCACAACCGGGAGTGTGATTAAAAATGAAAAAAGAAAAAACAAGCCAAAACGCTTCATGACGGCCTCTGTATATTTGTTAAAAAGACACGCCCAGTCTATTCTTGAAGCTGTTTTTTACAAGAGGGATGTAAATGCTTGTTGATAAACGGAATTTTATGGCTTATACTGCCGCCGTCAAAGAAAGTAAAAACTTTGAATTTTTATATTTCTTTGGTGAAGGATAACTTTTCACACAGAGGAAATTGATGAAAATATTAGTCGGATTAAGCGGGGGCGTTGATTCCTCCGTAACGGCCTGTCTTTTAAAAGAAGCGGGGCATGATGTTATCGGCGCAACAATGTCGATTTGGGATAAAGGGTTTGGTTATAACCTGCTGGCGCAGAAAGACGGGTGTTTTTCACCTCATGAAGAGCAAGATATCGAAGAAGCCAGAGCATTGTGCAAGCAATTGGATATTCCGTATCACGTGATTGATTGCACGAAGCAATATCAGCAATTGGTTTTGAGTAATTTTAAGCAGGAGTATCTGGCCGGAAGGACGCCCAATCCCTGCGTGATGTGTAATGCTTCCATCAAGTTTGAGGCTTTGCCGAGAGGGGCGAGAGAAGCGGGAATAGTTTTTGACAAGTTTGCGACGGGGCATTACGCGCGTCTGTCTTATAACGAACAAATCGGGCGTTATCAGTTGCAAAGGGCAATTGATGAGCATAAAGACCAGTCTTATTTTATTTATCGTTTGCAACAGGAACAACTGGCGCGGATTATGATGCCGCTGGGAGAATATACGAAAGAGCAGGTTAGGGACGCCGCGCGCCGTTATGGTTTGAAAATGAGTGAAAAGCCTGATAGTCAGGATTTTTATTCCGGAGATGTTAACGATATTTTGCAAACAGAACCGCAACCGGGGAATTTTGTGAACAAAGACGGCAAGATTTTGGGAAAGCATAAAGGTATTTGGAATTATACCATCGGACAACGCAAAGGTTTGGGTATCAGTGCCGAACGCCCGTTGTATGTGATTGCTATCCGGCCGGAAAGTAATGAAGTGGTGCTTGGTTTTGATGAGGAATGTTATAAAGAATCTCTGATTGCCGGTCAAATGACGTGGTTGTCATCCGCACCGTTTGAGCAACCGACCGATGTGTTTGTGAAATTGCGGTCGTCACAGAAACCCGCCGCGGCAGAGGTTGTGCCGTTGGCGGACGGAACGACGGAAGTTGTTTTCAGGGAAAAGCAAAAAGCCGTTGCTTGCGGGCAATCCGCGGTGTTTTATGATAAGGACGGTTTTGTTCTGGGTGGCGGTATTATTGAAAAGACCGGAAAATAAGCATGCAGAAGAATGAAATTGTCCGTCTGTTGACTGATGAGGAAAATGAGGCCGATTTGTTGCGACGCGCCGATACCGTGCGGCGGCAAAATGTCGGTGATGCCGTGCATTTGCGCGGTTTGATTGAATTTTCCAATATTTGTCGCAATAATTGTCTGTATTGCGGTATTCGGCGGGGAAATAACAAGGTTTCCCGCTATCATATGTCGCCGGAGGAGTTGATTGAAACTGCGCGTAAGGCTGCCGATATGGGGTTTAAGACCGTGGTTTTGCAATCCGGCGAAGATATGTTTTATACGGCAGAGCGGATGAGTCGCATTATCGAGGCAATCAAAA
>CATGXW010000029.1 GCA_949542085.1 uncultured Alphaproteobacteria bacterium | reverse complement strand
GTTTGTACAGCGTTCAACGCCGACTTCGACGGTGACCAAATGGCCGTTCACGTTCCGTTGTCTATCGAAGCTCAGTTGGAAGCCCGCGTATTGATGATGTCTACAAACAACATCTTGTCTCCTGCTTCCGGTAAGCCGATTATCGTTCCGACACAAGACATGGTTTTGGGTATTTACTATCTGACATATGATGCGGAAGGAATGTCCGGCGAGGGTATGGTCTTCTCTGATTTCAACGAAGTTCAATTGGCTTTGAATGAAAAGGTTGTCGATCTGCACGCCAAGATTAAGTGCCGTATGGAATATGTTGATGACAATGGTGAAACAAAATATGGTTTGGTTGAAACTACGCCGGGTCGTATTATCGTTTCCGAAACATTGCCAAAACACAAAGATGTTCCGTTCTCTTTGGTTAACCGTTTGTTGCGTAAGAAAGAAATCGGTGAAATCATTGACACGATTTATCGTCACTGCGGTCAGAAAGAAACTGTCTTGTTCGTTGACAAGATTATGTCTCTCGGTTTCCAAAACGCTTGTAAAGCAGGTATTTCGTTCGGTAAGGATGACCTTATTGTTCCGGATACCAAGGCAGGTATGATTGAAGATACCGAAAAACAGGTTAAGGAATTTGAACAGCAGTATCAAAACGGTCTTATCACCAAGGGTGAAAAATACAACAAAGTGGTTGATATTTGGGCTGCCTGCACAGATAAGATTGCTGATGAAATGATGAAAAACATTTCCAAAACCGAAAACGGTTATATCAACTCCGTTTACATGATGGCTCACTCCGGTGCGCGCGGTTCTGCCGCCCAAATGCGCCAGTTGGCCGGTATGCGTGGTTTGATGGCTAAGCCGTCCGGTGAAATTATTGAACAACCGATTATCTCAAACTTTAAAGAAGGTCTGACCGTGTTGGAATACTTCAATTCTACCCACGGTGCTCGTAAAGGTTTGGCCGATACCGCTTTGAAGACAGCTAACTCCGGTTACTTGACACGTCGTTTGGTTGACGTTGCTCAAGACGTGGTTATCACTGAAACCAATTGCGGTACGGAAAGAGGTATCATTGTTCGTCCTGTTGTCGATGGCGGTAACGTTATCGTTTCTATCGGTGAGAGAATTTTGGGTCGTACAATCCAAGAAGATATCGTTCATCCGGAAACAGGCGAGGTTTTGGTTCAGAAAGGCAAGCTGATTGACGAAAACGATGTTGAAGTTGTTGAAGCTGCCGGTGTTGAACAGGTTAAAATCCGTTCAGTTCTGACTTGTGAAACCAAAGACGGTGTTTGCGCGGCTTGTTATGGTCGTGACTTGGCTCGCGGTACGCCGGTTAACATTGGTGAAGCTGTCGGTGTTATTGCCGCTCAGTCAATTGGTGAACCGGGTACGCAGTTGACCATGAGAACCTTCCACATCGGTGGTGCGGCTCAGAAAGGTGCTGAACAAGCCTCTGTCGAAGTTCCGTTTGCCGGTGTGTTGAAATTGGAAAACAACCATACTGTTACAAACTCTGACGGACACTTGATTGTTCTGTCTCGTAACTGTGAAATCGTTATCGTAGACGCACAAGGTCGTGAAAAATCACGCCACCATGTTCCTTACGGTACAAAGATTTTGGTTGCCGAAGATTCTAAGGTTAAAAAAGGTCAGAAGATTGCCGAATGGGATCCGTTTACTGTTCCGGTCATTACCGAAAAAGCCGGTAAGGTTGAGTTGGTTGACTTGATTAACAACGTTTCTGTTCGTGAAACAACCGATGAAACAACCGGTATTGTTTCCAAGGTCGTTATTGATTGGCGTTCAAATTCCGGTTCCGCCGGTTTGAAGCCGAGCATTATGCTCAAGGATGCCAAAGGTAAGCCTGTTATGGCCGACAATGGTAAGGAAGTTCGTTACTATATGTCTGCTGATGCGATTTTGTCAGTTGACAATGGTGACGAGGTTAAGGTTGGTGATGTTATCGCCCGTATTCCGCGCGAAAGCTCCAAAACGAAAGATATTACCGGTGGTTTGCCGCGTGTTGCCGAGTTGTTTGAAGCTCGTCGTCCGAAAGATCCGGCAATCATCTCTGATATTGACGGTATGGTTGAATTCGGTAAAGACTACAAAGCTAAACAGCGTATCACCGTTGTTCCTGCCAAAGGTCAGCCGATTGAATACCTGATTCCGAAAGGTCGTCATTTGGCCGTTCAGGACGGAGATATCGTGAAGAAGGGTGATGCCTTGGTTGAAGGTACGCCGGCTCCGCATGATATTTTGCGCGTTTTGGGTGTTGAAAAACTGGCTGAATATCTGGTTAAGGAAGTTCAGGACGTTTACCGCCTGCAAGGTGTTAAAATTAACGACAAGCACATTGAAGTTATTGTTTCGCAGATGTTGCGCAAGGTTGAAGTTACCGTTCCGGGTGACACAACATTCTTGGTCGGCGAACAAGTTGATCGCGATGTGTTTGAAGCTGAAAATGCCAAGATGTTGGAAAGAGGTGAAACACCTGCTCAGGCAGATTCAATTCTGTTGGGTATTACCAAGGCTTCACTGCAGACCAAATCTTTCATCTCAGCCGCATCTTTCCAAGAGACAACTCGTGTCTTGACCGAAGCTGCTGTTGAGGGCAAAGTTGATACTTTGAGAGGTTTGAAAGAAAACGTTATCGTCGGTCGATTGATTCCGGCCGGTACTGGCACGGTTCTGAGAGCCTTGAAGCGTGTCGCTGCTCAAAACGATAAAGAAATTCAGGCTTTGAAAGAAGAAACTCAACAAGCTCAGGCTATTGAACAACAATAGTTTTGGCTGACAGGGTAACCTGAATGTAAAAAAATCTCCGAATGTAAAAGTTCGGAGATTTTTTGTTGATAAAATAAATGGAAAGTGCTAAATTAGACCTAATGAATCATTAAATATAAATAATTATGTATCTCAAAATGTTTTTTGTGGTTTTTTCCGCCCTTGTTTTGGCTCTTTTTGTGCTGTTTGTCGTTTTTTCGCAGGTTGTCAGCTTCAAAACAACAAGACTGCAACGCTACATTGAAACGCGGGATCCGACAGTTTTAAGCAAGAAGTTTGTTAAGAGGGTTAAGAAATCTCTGGACGATGTTAATTCTACCGAGCATTTGGAAGGCATTATTGAAAATGCTGAAAAATTCTATGAATTTCAGAGATGGTTTGGTCTGGAACGCACCAATTACTGGGAGCAGGAAGCACTGACGGAAAGCTTGCTGAAAGCGCAGTTTGCATGGGAAAAATTGAACCAAATGTAGTATGAGAAAAAAGCTCTTCAAGTGTAAAACTTGAGGAGCTTTTTTTTGGGGAAGAGGGGATGTTTTAACGTGATAGCTGACGAAGCGTTTGTACGTTTTGGAGGTGACGTTTTTGCAACTCCGGATTTTGTTTGTCAAAATTGCTGTTTTGACCGCTTCCTTTAAGATTTGATGTTTGGGCAATCAAATGGTTCATTTTGTTTTGTTCAACAGCATTTGTTTGTTTGGCTTGAAGCATGTTTTGTAAAAACTGATTAGCCTGACTGTTGGGAGCCAGCAGTTGATACATGGTCAGACTATGGGCGATTTTTTCCACGGACGTTCCCTGTTCAGGTTTGAAGTTGCCGTTTTCAATCTGCTGAGTGATGGCGGCATATAACGCATCACGTTTCTGTACTCCTAAGTGAATTTCGAGAGCTGAATCATAGTAGTTTTTTCTGGCCTGTTCAATCTTGGATAGCTGAGTATCCTGTGTTGTGTTTGTTTCAGATTGCACAGTTTTGAAAGGGGCAATTTCGAGAGTGTCGGAAACGATGGTTTGCGAGTGATTTACTTTTTGAGTGGCTTCAATTTTTTCTTTTGTGTTTTTTGATGAGCTTAATTTTTGAGCCCCCCAAATGCTTCCGCCGAGGCTGACTAAACCAATGAGCGGATAGATGGCATATTTGCGGCTTTTTCCTAATTTTTGCGTTGCTTTCTGATATAATTTATTAATTTTCGCAGATAGTTTTTTTACACCCTGACTTAGGGAGGCGAATAATGACGGACGCGCCGATTTTTGAGTTTTTGCTTTTTGTTTGGCCTCTCTTCTCAGGGTTTTTGCATCTTTATATTCGTATAACTTTTTATTTTTTGTTTTTTTGCGTTTTTCCAAGACGTAGCGATGTTGGCGGGTTGGCGCTTTTTTTGCCTCGTTTTGACGTTGTTTGATTATTCGCAAGGCTTCGTTTGCAATTTGAGACATTCTTAAACCGCCGAATTTTCCGAAACATTTGATGTATTGGCGCATTACGTCCAAGTCGGCATCTGAAAGTTCTTGGTCATTATAAACAAATGATGTGATGACGGAATGTGCTCTGGCGTAACGATTGTTTTTAAAATATCTGGTGTCGTTTTGGTTTTTTTTGTGATCCTTGATTTCTTCCTCAAGGGTTGTGATATCAAATAGTTTTTGTTGCTTTTTTGGCATTTTTTTGCTCCAAAATATGTTTAAAATTTGGTCCATAATACGTCTATTTTGTATTTATGTCAAGCGTGTTTGTGTGATTTGACAAAATTGGTTTTCTTTTACTTGAAATTCGTGGGGCGGCACTTTATTATAAAAGTCATTGGAGGATAAGACGGTGTTTGATATCAAACAGGGATTGGCGCATTTACGAGAACATATTCAGGTCGCTCCGGAAAAGCCGGGGGTTTATCGTATGATTGCCGATAATGATGAGGTTTTATATGTTGGAAAGGCGAAGAATATCCGCAAAAGGATTACCGCCTATTCTCATTTGGAGAAGCTGCCTTTGCGTTTGCAGCAGATGGTGGCGCAGATTAAGCGAATGGAGTTTATTATTGTTGAAAACGAGGCCAGAGCGCTTTTAGTCGAGAATGAACTCATCAAAAAATTTAAGCCTCGTTATAATATTCTTTTGAAAGATGATAAGACTTTTCCGCACCTGATGATTGACATGGGGACTGACTATCCTTGTTTGCGCAAGTATCGGGGAAGTCGTCAGGACAAGAACAAATATTTTGGGCCGTTTGCCAGCGTGGTGGCTGTGAATAGTGTTGTTGACTTGTTGCAGAAGGCGTTTTTGTTGCGTTCGTGTCGGGATAGTGTGTTTAAGAATCGCGAGCGTCCCTGTCTGATGTATCAAATCAAACGTTGTTCTGCTCCGTGTGTCGGGCGGATAAGTCAGGAGGACTATCAAAAGCTGGTTCAGGAGGCCATAGATTTTCTGGAGGGGCGCAACACCAAAATGCAGGCGGAATTGTCAGCCAAAATGCAGGAAGCCAGTGATAAAATGGATTATGAAACGGCTTTGGTTTTGCGTGATCGTATTCGAGCTTTGACCAATGTGCAGTCAGGACACAATGTGGAATATGCCGATATCAAATCAGCAGATGTTTTGGCGCTGGTTCGCAAAAATAATATGATTTGTATTCAAATCTTTTTTATCCGAGCCGGTCAAAATTGCGGCAATACTCCGTATTTTCCCTCGCAAACGGAAGGGGCTTCCGATGATGAAGTTTTAGAAGCGTTTTTGGGACGTTTTTATACCGGACATTTACCTCCCAGTGAGATTATATTGGATCGGGAACTTGAGAATAAGGTTTTTTTGGAAAAAGCTATCGGTGCTAAAATTTTAACTTACAGCAAGGGAAAGCGGGCCGCTATTTTGAAAACGGTTGCGGCTAATGCGGAAGCTTCCATTGATCGCAAGATAGCGTTAATGGCCGGAACTAAAAATAATTTGGAAGAGTTTCAGCGTATTTTTAATTTGCCGCGTCTGCCTCAACGTATAGAAATTTATGATAACTCGCATAATCAGGGGAGTTATGCCATCGGGGCGATGGTTGTGGCGACGCCGGATGGTTTTGATAAGAAAAGTTATCGTACATTTAATATCAAAAATATGGAGATTACAAATGATGATTTTGCGATGATGAAAGAGGTGTTGAGCCGCCGGTTTGCCCGTATGGACGCGTCAAATAAGCCTGACGTGATTTTATTGGACGGCGGAAAGGGCCAGTTGAGCGCCGTACATGACTGTTTGAAGGATTTTGATTTGTCCGATATTGCCATTATTGCCATATCGAAAGGGCCGGATCGTAACGCCGGTAAAGAATTTTACCATACGCAGGGGCGGGAAAGTTTTTCGTTGCCTTTTCAGTCTCCGATAGCGTTTTACATGCAAAATCTGCGAGACGAAGCGCATCGTTTTGCTATCGGAACACATCGTAAGCGGCGAGCCAAATCAATTTATAAATCCAGAATTGATGAGATTGAAGGAATCGGCAGTCGCAGAAAGCGGGATTTGCTGAATTATTTCGGTTCTGTTGAAGAAATTGCTCAGGCTACGATTAAAGATTTGCAAAAAGTGGACGGTATCAGCAAAAAAACGGCGGAAAAAATCCATAATTACTTTCATAATTAATTTTTATACCGTACTATATTTTTACATTTAGGTTTTTCAAGGGGATAAAAAATGTATAATCTGCCTAATTTGTTAACACTTTCCAGAATTGTTGTTATTCCGATTATCTTTTTGTCGGTGTATATTACAACAAAGTCTTGGGCCGTGTTTGCCGCTGTTTTGTTCATTATTGCTTCAATTACGGATTACTTTGACGGCTATCTGGCGCGTTCCCGTAATGAAACCTCCGCTTTTGGCAGATTGTTGGATCCGATTGCCGATAAATTGTTGGTTGCTTCAGCTTTGGTGGTTTTGTTGGCAAAGCCGGGGATGATTGAATATAAAATCAGCTTTATTCCCGTTATTGTTATTTTATGTCGTGAGATTTTGGTTTCCGGTTTGCGTGAATTTTTGCGCGAGGTAAATGTCGGTATGCCGGTAACTCGTCTGGCAAAATGGAAAACCGGTTTTCAGATGACCGCTTTGTCTATGATGCTGTTGAAAGGTGTTTGGTATTGGGGCGGTATCGGCGAAGTTTTGTTATGGATTGCCGGTGTGTTGACTTTCATTACCGGTTATCAGTATTTTCAGCGCAGTTTGGAATATGTTCAGGCCGTTGAGGCATCCGGACACAAGTCTGTCGCTTCAGAGGAAGTCAAGGTTGAGAAAAAAATTAAGAAAGCAGCTCCGAAGAGTGCGAAAAAGAGCACAGCTGTAAAAAAAGCTGTTAAGAAATCCTCTGTTAAGTCTAAGAAAGCGTCTGCTTAGTTTTTGAAAGCTTGTGGCATGAACAATAGCGGCAAACATATTCTGGTGGTGGATGATGATGCTCGTTTGCGTTCGTTGTTACAGCGTTTTTTGAGAGAAAACGGTTTTTGCGTTTCTGTTGCCAAAGACGCTGTCAGCGCCCGTCATTTTCTTAAACAGTATGAATTTGATTTGCTGATTGTTGACGTGATGATGCCTAATGAAACCGGATTTGAGTTTTTGGAGAAATTGCGTCAGGATAACACTGTACCGGTTATTATGTTGACGGCGATGGGGGAGATTGAAGACCGGATTACCGGTTTGGAACATGGCGCGGATGATTATTTGGCCAAGCCTTTTGAACCGAAAGAGCTTGTTTTGCGGATTAAGAACATTTTTAAGCGGGTTCCGGTGCAGGAAAATGTCGCGGACGGGAAGCTTAAGCTGGGATTGTGTCTGTATGACCTTGTGACCAAAGAGTTGTCTGACAAGCAGGGAAATGTTATTCATATCA
>CATGXW010000028.1 GCA_949542085.1 uncultured Alphaproteobacteria bacterium | reverse complement strand
GGGACAAGGAGTCCGCTTGGAGCCGTTCTCTAAATGAGAAGAGCGTTTTGCGTTGTTCTGTGGTTCCATAATTCTAGAAATTAAATAAGACATCAATGATACAAATTTTATAATTTTGTATCTTGAATTTAAAATTTTGTCAATGTTTTTTCTGCGTGGGTCGGATATGATTGTATCCGATATGGAATTTGTGCGAAGAGGGGGGGATAATAAAAAACACCATCTCAGTTAAGAGATGGTGTTGAGTTGAGAAATCAAACTTCGATGAATAGGTATTCCCAGCCTTTGAGAAGGAGGAGCAGGTTGACGAATTCTTCGTGTTCAGTTTGATGCAGGTAGTTGCTTTCGGAGGTTCGCACTCTTGATTTGCAGTGTAAGCGACTGAAGGCCTCGTTTACATCACAGTTGAACCGTTTCCAGCCGGTATTCCATCCTGTTTCGGTATCAACACACCAGAAGTCTTCTTTTTCTGAGATTTTTTCCAATCCCAGAGCTTCAAGATAAACATTGATGATGTGGCGCTGAGCCAGTATACTTTCAAGCTCGGCAGGGACGGGAATGTATCTGGCGGTGCCATCATATCCGTATTTCGCCAGAGTTAGTGCTTCCATAAACGAATTTATCTTGAACAACGATTGATTTTCGTTGTTCCGGCGCAGGCTGATCATTAGCTCGCCGATTTGCAAAATGGCGAGGTGTTCCTTGTCTTGGTAATGAACAAGAAGTTTGACTTTACCACGGTCTTCTTCGGCAAGTTTAGCTTCGCAGGTTTCGGCGATTGTTCTGAGTTGAGCGTTGACAATCGGACGAGGCTGCGGCGGCGTTTCGGGTGCAGGCTGAGATCTTGTTGTTTTGTGTTCCTGCAGCTTTTTTCTTATGTAAGAACGGCAGAGAAATGTCAGCAGGATGAGGTTAAGTCCCAGACTCAGATAAAGCAATGTTTCCATAAGCGATAATTTAAAAATGATTAATTGATAATTTGAAATGATGTGTTTGTATAGCACGTGTTTGATAAAAATGGCAAGAAAAAAGATGTTGCATTGTTTGGTTGTTTGGTTTATGGTCTGCTTCATAGGGTATTTGTAATCAACAAAAACGGCTGCCTGAATAAAATTGTCTTGAAATTCAGGCTGTCATCGTTTATGGTTGCTTTAATTCTCACGAATCGGTGAGGCGTGTTTAATTTATTTAGAAATGGAAGTTTCTATGGCAAAAATCAGTCCGATACAGTTTTTCAGACAGGTAAAACAAGAAGTTAAAAAAGTTACCTGGCCGACCAGAAAAGAAGTTTTGCAAAGCTCTTTTATGGTTATTGTACTTGTTGCAATCGCTTCGGCGTTTTTCTTCTTTGTTGACCAGTTGCTCGGCTGGGCTGTTAAGTTAATTTTTAATCTTGGAGTTTAAGCCGATGAATCCTCGTTGGTATGTCGTAAATGTTCACTCTGGTTGTGAAAAGAAAGTTGCTGAATCTATCAAAGAGCAAGCTGTTTTGAAGAAAATGGAAGATAAGATCTTTGAAGTGATGATTCCGACTGAAGAAGGTGTTGAAGTTAAAAAAGGTGCGCGCGTCAGCAGTGAGCGCAAGTTCTTCCCTGGTTATATTTTGGTTAAGATGGTTATGACCGATGAAGCTTGGCACTTGGTTAAGGATAATCCGAATGTGACCAATTTCTTGGGTAGCCGTAACAAACCGTATCCGATTACAGAGGCTGAGGCTCAGCGCATTATTACACAAATGCAGGAAGGTGTCGAACGTCCGCAGACTATCGTTAATTTTGAAGCCGGCGAGCAAGTTCGCGTTTGTGACGGTCCGTTCTCTTCTTTCATCGGTTTGGTTGAAGAAGTTGATTTGGAAAAATCTCGTTTGAAAGTTTCTGTTTCCATTTTCGGTCGTTCAACGCCGGTTGAACTCGAATTTTCTCAAGTGGAAAAAGTCAGCTAGTTTTTCTTTTTTATTTAATTGAACCCTGCCGCTTGTGACGGGGTTCTTTGTTTTTTAGGAGATGCATATGTTTAAGAGCTTTTTAAATGAATTCAAAAAATTTGCAATGCGCGGCAATGTGATTGACATGGCTGTCGGTATTATCATCGGTGCCGCATTCGGCAAAATTGTCGACTCTTTGGTTAAGGATGTGATTATGCCGCCGATTGGTTTGTTGCTCGGCAAAGTTGATTTTACGAATTTGTTTGTGGTTTTGAAACAAGGGACGCCGGAAGCGCCGTATTTGTCTTTGGATGCCGCACAGAAAGCCGGAGCGGTAACCATGAATTATGGTTTGTTTATTAACGCGCTTATCAGTTTTACGATTGTGGCTTTTGCGGTGTTTATTCTGATTAAGGCTATTAACGAACTGCAAGCGAAAATGATTAAACAGGAACAGGCGGCCGAGGCTAAGAAAGAGCCGGAAACCAAAACTTGTCCGTATTGCTATGAAACTATTCCTGTTAAAGCAACACGTTGTCCGCATTGTACTTCGGAGTTGGGTGAAGCGCCGGCAAAGAAAAAGAAATAGTCATTGTAAAGCCCCTTTCTGATGAAAGGGGCTTTTTTTAGGTTAAACAATGGCTGCGAAGAGCGTTTTTTTGTTTTCGTTGTAGCGGTTCAGACGGCAAGTCACTTCCATTCCTGTTTTGGTGTTTGCCACTCTTTTAACGAGGCAGAAGACATTTTTAGCCAGCTCGATGAGCATGTTGCCGCCGTCAATTTTGGTTACGGTTCCCAGAACGTCACTGCCAATAGGATTTTCAGCGACAAAGGTGTCAATGGGAAGGGTTACCGGAGCAACGATAATTTCTGTCAGCAAGCTTTTCTTGCTGTCTTTGACGATTGAGATGACTTTAACCTCAACACAATCTCCTTTTTTGAAAATTTGGTGAAGGTTGATGCGTTCTCCGTGGACGTAATACCATGCGATGCATGTTTCTCCGTCTTGGTTGAGGACGTAAAAAAGCACTCTGTCGTCTTTTACTCTTTCTACGTGGGCGAGGATGATGTCTTTCAACCTGAAGCCGGCGCGGAAGAATCCTTTTTTCATAATTGGTATATTGAGAGGGTGAATAATCGGGATAGTAATTTGTAAAGTTGAGTAAATGATATCTTATTTTATCGTCCCATGCAAGAAAAATTGACAAAAAATGTGAAATGTGTGTTTTTATGTGAAAAAATGCTTGCAAAATGAATCGATTGTGATATACAAAGGCGACTCTGAAAAGGGGAGACTCTGTCTAAAGTGATGAGAATCGGTCTTTTTTAGAGAATGTTTTAACAAAATTCGTGGGAGGCCGGCCATGGCCTGAAGACCACGATCCTATAAGAGGTATGAAATGGCTAAGTCTAAAAAGAAAATTTTAGGGTTAATCAAGCTTCAAATCCCCGCTGGAAAAGCTAATCCTTCTCCTCCGGTTGGTCCTGCATTGGGTCAAAAAGGCTTGAATATTATGGAATTCTGCAAAGCATTCAACGCTGCTACTCAGAAAATGGAACCGGGTATTCCTGTTCCTGTTGTGATTACGGCTTTTGAAGATAAGTCTTTCACTTTCATTACAAAGCTTCCTCCTGTTGCTTATTATCTGAAAAAAGCTGCCAATGTTAAGTCCGGTTCTAAAGAACCTAACAAGAACATTGTCGGTCAGATTACAATGGCTCAGGTTAAAGAAATCGCCGAAGCTAAAATGCCGGATTTGAACTGCTCTACTGTTGAGGCAGCTATGAATATGGTTAAAGGTCAGGCTGTTTCTATGGGCATTAAGGTTGTGGAGTAGTATGATGGGAAAGAGAATCGTAAACGCATATAAGACAGTTAACAAAGATCAGGCTTATGCTCTGAAAGAAGCTGTTAAAATCGTTAAAGAAAATGCTACTGCAAAATTTGATGAAACCATTGATATCGCAGTTAACTTAGGTGTTGATCCGAAATATGCAGACCAGATGGTTCGCGGTGTTTGCTCTTTGCCTCACGGCACAGGTAAAACAGTTCGCGTTGCTGTTTTGGCTCAGGGCGAAAAAGCTGATCAAGCTAAAGCCGCCGGTGCTGATATTGTCGGTGCTGAAAGCTTAATCGACTCTATCTTGAGCGGTAAAGTTGATTTTGACAGATGTATCGCTACTCCGGATATGATGGGGATGGCCGGTAAGGTCGCTCGTATCTTGGGTCCTAAAGGTTTGATGCCAAACCCGAAATTGGGTACAGTTACAACTGATGTTGAAAATGCTGTTAAGAAGGCTAAAGCCGGTGAAGTTCAGTACCGTGTTGAAAAGAACGGTATCGTTCATGCCGGTGTCGGTAAAGCAAGCTTTACTGAAGAACAGCTTTATGAAAATGCCGCAGCTTTCATTGATGCTATTATGAAAGCTAAACCGTCTGGTGCCAAAGGAACTTATTTGAAGAAGATTTCTTTGAGCAGCACCATGGGTGTCGGTATTAAAGTTGACTCTTCTGCTCTGTAATCAGGCTAGGGTTAACTTAATGAAAAGTTTTGGACGGTGAGCTTTATCACCGTCCGCTCTCAAGAGCCGGAAGGTTCTTGAAACTGTCCAAGACCGTAGGTGGTCAAGGTTTGCAAAGCTCTCGGCGGACTATTTTCTGAAAACCGATGGTGATGAAACCAAAAATCTTAAATATCCTACGCAGACGGGAGTGAAGAAAAATTTAAACATCTTTTTTCTCCTGGACAGATTAGGTCTCGTCAGACTCGGAACAGGAGAATTTCTCTCCTCTTCTCCAGTCTTGGCGGTAAGTGTAAAAAGATTGCATTGCTGAATTTTCAGTGATGTTTTGATTGGAGACAACAAGTGAACCGTGAAGAAAAATCACAACTGCTCAGTGAACTGAATGAATTGTTCTCTACATCTGAAATCATCGTTGTATCTCACTACAAAGGTTTGACGGTACAAGAAGTTTCAGAACTCAGAGATGGTATTCGTAAAGCAGGTGCTGGGTTCAGAGTTACTAAAAACCGGATTACTCGTCTTGCTCTTAAAGGCACAAAATTTGAAGGTCTGGCAGATTTGTTCAAAGGTCCGACAGCTATTGCTTTCGCCAATGATCCGATCTCAGCTTGTAAAGCTTGTGTCGAATTCGCTAAAAACAATGAAAAATTGATTGTTATCGGCGGTGCTATGGGAACAGGCGTTCTCACTCTCGACGAAATCAATAAATTGGCTACAATTCCGTCTTTGGACGAACTCAGAGCCAAGATCATTGGTCTGTTGCAAGCTCCTGCTGCTCAATTGGCAAGAGTTACAAAGGCTTACAGCGAAAAAGAAGCCGCCTAAATTTGTGTTTTATGCGGGTTCTGCTTGTGGATTTTTCACTCGTGTACTATTGGTGTACACTTCGTTCAAAATCTACGGCGCATTACCTCGCCTAAAACAGCAAATTAGTATAGAGTAAAAGTTTTTAGAATTTGTTTAATAAATTTATTGGAGAAAAAAAATGGCCGATTTAGCCAAGTTAGTAGATGAATTGTCAGCTTTGACTGTTATGGAAGCAGCTGATTTGTCAAAAATGTTAGAAGAAAAATGGGGCGTTTCTGCCGCTGCTGCCGTTGCTGTTGCTGCTGGTGGTGCTGCTGCCGGTGCCGCTGCTGAAGAAAAAGATGAATTCGATGTCATCTTGGCCGAAGCTGGTGCTAACAAAATCAACGTCATTAAAGAAGTTCGCGCTATCACAGGTTTGGGCTTGAAAGAAGCTAAAGACCTCGTAGACGGTGCTCCGAAGACAATCAAAGAAGGCGTTGCTAAAGCTGAAGCTGAAGAAATGAAGAAGAAGCTTGAAGAAGCCGGCGCTAAAGTTGAATTGAAGTAATTCATCTGAGCTATATTGCTTCATTTGAAGCGAAAAGTTGAAAGAGAGAAAATTCCGATTGTGAATTTTCTCTCTTTTTTTGTTTGAAAAAAAAGACCCCGATAATTTTTGTATCGGGGTTAATTTTTAGTCTGATATCCAAGCGAGCCATAACAATATCGGTATTGTCGCTATGGCGGCCATTAAAACAGCGGCGAAGCAGGTGTAGATGAAAGAACATCCGATGAATAAAGCCGTAAAAACAGAGGTTACCAGAATGTCAATGTCGATATCACTGTCGGCTCTTTTTTTCTTTTGAATAAAACAGATTATAATTGCACAGTATCTTTGCGCAATTAATAACAAAGTCAGACTGCTAAAAACAGATGCAGTACCGGATAAAACGAGCATTGACAAATGTTTGCTTTCAAATAAAATCGGAAGAGAAACATCATATGTGTTCGCGATGTCCAGAATGCCGTACCATACTGCTCCGCAGAAGAAAATGCTTATGAGTATTTTTATAATCATTCGGGTAGCTTTGGGACGTTTATCCGTCAATACAAAGCTTAAAATACCGGTAATGATGGCGCATGTCATAGCAATGATAAAATAGCTCTTTTCCATAATAGATAATTTTAATAATTAATACATTGATGCCGCTTATTTTGGTTTGATTTATTTTTTTTGTCAAGAATATCTCGACAAAAAGGTTTGATTGCAAAAAAATATCCTTCCGCGTTTAGAAACGGGAAGGATATTAAAATTCATTCTCGCAGCCATCTGATCCAGTAGAGCAGAGGAGTAATTATAAGAAAGAAGAACATCTTGCCGAGAATATAGCATATAGCACCCAGAACAGTCAGGAAAAAGCTGATAATGACCGTAATGCCTGCCGATATACTGATGAGAGCGAATATTCGTCCGCGGTCTTCCATGTATACGCTTGCGATAAAAACAACAATCCAAATGCAAAGAATGGCGATGTTTATGGGGATTACCCATTTCTGTTCTTTGATACGGAAATAATCGGTCGATATCAATTCCTTAAAACATCCGGGAGCAAAGCTGATTGCTATCCACAGGAGAATGAGTGAGGCAATGGAGAATAGTATACCGGCTAATGTCACGAAGACACCTCCGTCTTCCGACAAGGTATAGATATCCCAGAAGCCACAGCCGAGAGCTGTCAAAATCAGCATGGAAAAAAGTAGCTTCAACAGAATACCACGCTGTCGCGGTGCTTCATCCACGACAAACCAGCGGAGGCTTTTCCATAAGATACGTTTCCAAGTCGGAGTGTTTTTGGTTTCCCAATTCCAATAGAGATAGTGGTTGACACCAGCACCGAAGCTGGCAACAACAGATGCGAGAATCGCAAGGAGTGATAATAACGTCATAGTAGTATAAATTAGAGTTAATAATTCGATTTTCTGAGCGGCAGTTTAGTGGGATTCTTATTTTTTGTCAATTGTTATTAAAATTGAACGGTCTGAATATTTTTTTGGAAAAGGTGCGTTTGTTAACGAATTTTGTACGCCTATGGCTATATATTGTAATTCTTTTCTGATTGTGATATACTGAATATATTACAAAGGCAGAAGGCGGGGTTGATAGTGAAAGAAGTGTCATTAACATCGGCGATGAGAGCCAACCTTTTGTCCATGCAACGAGCGTCCGGTTTTGTGGAGCGCGTGCAGGAACGGTTGGCTACGGGCTTAAAGGTTAATTCGGCACTGGATAATCCTTCTTCATATTATACATCAGTGAGTTTGAACAATCGGGCAGGAGATTTGAGTTCTCTGTTGGATAATATGTCGCAGTCTGTTCAAACCATCAGAGCGGCAATTGAGGGAATTGAATCGGCGACGATAATTCTGGAGCAGATGAAAGCGGTGGCGGAGCAAGCAGCTACCGCACCATTATCATTTCATCGTCCGGCAGAAGAATTTATCACCCAAGGGTATCAGGCGATTACTTCCGAGATGGATACGGAAAGAATTCAATCAATGATAAC